>NZ_RZRR01000339.1:0-5439 GCF_003998555.1 Mesorhizobium sp. M7A.F.Ca.CA.002.09.1.1
GCAGGTTCTTCTTGGCCCGCGTCAGGCCGACATAGGCGAGGCGGCGCTCTTCCTCCAGCCCGGAGCGGCCGCCTTCGTCGAGCGCGCGCTGATGCGGGAACAGGCCTTCCTCCCAGCCGGGCAGGAAGACGGTCTCGAATTCGAGGCCCTTGGCCGAATGCAGCGTCATGATCGAGACGGCGTCGAGCCCGGCATTCTGTTCGGCGTCCATGACCAGCGCGACGTGCTCGAGGAAGGAGCGCAGCGATTCGTACTCCTCCATCGAGCGGATCAGCTCTTTCAGGTTCTCCAGCCGGCCGGGGGCTTCCACCGAGCGGTCGTTCTTCCACATGTCCGTGTAGCCGCTCTCTTCGAGAATGGTCTCGGCGAGTTCGGTGTGCGGCGTGGTTTCCAGCGCCTTCTGCCAGCGCTCGAAATTGGCCGCCACTTCGCGCAAGGCGGCGCGCGGCTTCGGCTTCAACTCGTCGCTTTCGGCGAGCTTGGCGGCGGCCTCCAGCATAGGGATGCGCAGCGCACGGGCGGTGTCGTGGATCTGGCGGATGGTGGCTTCGCCCAAGCCGCGCTTGGGCACATTGACGATGCGCTCGAAAGCGAGGTCGTCGGCGCCCTGCGCGACGACACGGAAGAAAGCCATGGCGTCGCGGATTTCCAGGCGCTCGTAGAAGCGCGGGCCACCGATGACGCGGTAGTTGAGGCCGAGTGTGATGAAGCGATCCTCGAAGGCCCGCATCTGGAAGGATGCACGGACAAGAATAGCCATGTCGTTGAGATTGTGCTTCTGGCGCTGATAGGCCTCGATGGTCTCGCCGATGGCGCGGGCTTCTTCTTCGGAATCCCAGGCGGCGTGGACATTGACCTTGCCATCCTCGGGATCGTTGCGATCCGTGAACAGCGTCTTGCCGAAGCGGCCCTCATTGTGGGCGATGAGGTGGGAGGCGGCACCAAGGATGTGCGCGGTCGAGCGGTAGTTGCGCTCCAGCCGGATGATGGTGGCGCCGGGAAAATCCTTGTCGAAACGCAGGATGTTGTCGACCTCGGCGCCGCGCCAGCCATAGATGGATTGGTCGTCATCGCCGACGCAGCAGATGTTTACGGTGGCGCGGGTTTCGGCCGAAGAGCGCCCAATCTCCCCCTCAAGGGGGGAGATCGGCTTGCCTTGAGGCCTTTGCGCCAACAGCCGCAGCCACATGTACTGGGCGGTGTTGGTGTCCTGGTACTCGTCGACGAGGATGTACTTGAAGCGCTTATGGTATTCCTTCAGCACGTCCGGATTGGCGCGGAAGATGCGGATCGGGTGGCAGAGCAGGTCGCCGAAATCGCAGGCGTTCAGCGTCTTCAGCCGCTCCTGATAGGCCTTGTAGAGTTCGCGGCCCTTGCCGTTGGCGAAGGCGCGCGCGTCGCCCTCGGCAATGTCGGCGGGGCCTTGCCCCTTGTTCTTCCAGCCGTCGATCATCTGGGCGAACTGCTTGGCCGGCCAGCGCTTGTCGTCCAGACCTTCGGCCTGGATCAGCTGCTTGATCAGCCGCACGACGTCGTCGGTGTCGAGGATGGTGAAGTCGGAGCGCAGGCCGGCGAGTTCGGCATGTCTGCGAAGCAGCTTCACTCCAATCGAGTGGAAGGTGCCGAGCCACGGCATGCCCTCTACATTGCCTTCGCCGATCAGCACGCCGATGCGGATCTTCATCTCGCGCGCGGCCTTGTTGGTGAAGGTCACCGCGAGGATCTGCGACGGAAACGCCTTGCCGGTGGCGAGGATGTGGGCGATGCGGGTCGTGAGCACGCGGGTCTTGCCGGTGCCGGCGCCGGCCAACACCAGAACCGGGCCCTCCGTTGTTTCAACAGCTAGCCGCTGCTCCGGGTTGAGGCCCTTCAGATAGTCGGGTGCGTTGTTGTGTCCGCTGCGGGCAGCCATGGCGCGCGCGGCGATACCCGACGGGGCCGAGGGCCGCGCATTGGGTTCGTCGAAAAAGGGCATGTCTTCGGAAAAGCCGGACATCGCCCCGAATGTAGTGATTCGGTGGCGAAAGACCAGAACTGTCTACGTTTTGTTCCGCTAAAGTGCTGGTGGCAAGGATGTACGGGCTGTTCAGGCCTTGCGGTAGCCGAGAGCGACGAAAAATCGCTGCCCTAACGAACGCGCCTCATCGGTCATCACGGCGCCGAGTGCCGTCTGCATCCGGTCGTAGTAATGGCTGCCCGCAGGGGACGCGAGAAATGCCGCGTAAAGCCTGAGATCGTCGAGCGACAAGTCACGATAGGCGAAAGCATTTCCTTCCATGATCCCCTTTTCGGCTTTTTCACGAAGGTTGCCGGCCTGCTTATGCACCAGCACCATTATCTGCTGATCCGATAAAGGCTGCCCGGCTGCCGCGAGCATTCCCGAAACCATCGCATAGCCCATGTTCAATGCGATCGCTTCAGCCATGTCCACGGCGCTGGTATCGTCGACGATTTTCCGGTACAGCGCGAGCCGTGCCGGATCTCCCGCCTGAAGTCCTCCAAGGATTTTCGGACCTTCGATCTTCTTGCGCCCCAGGGCTTGCGGATCGGACGCTTGGATCTCCAGGGCTGTGACCCGCCTGCCCAATGGTGAATCGAAGAAAGCAGCCAGATCGGTGAGATCGACGGGCTGCAACCGGCCCGTCATCCGCGCCTCTACGGCTTTCTCCATCCTGTCAGCGTCAAAAGCGCCTTCAGCGGCGGCGGACAAGGCTTCCTTGACTTTTTCCGGCCCCGGCACGGATTTGATGCCGGCGACTATGCTTGGGCCGAGGCCGGCCAGCATCTCGTGGAAGCCGCTTGCCTTGTTGATCTCCTCGAGCGTTTGTGCCGACGCCGGTTGACTGCCAGCCATAAGCACGACGAAGCCGAACAGCGCGCCGGCAATGCGCATCCATGGCGGAAAGACGAAGGGCATGACTCGGTCTACTCCACGGTGATGCTGCGACGGAGACTGCTCGATAACCCGACCGCAGGCAAGATGAATTGCCACCTTGGCGTGTGGGCCAGCTTGACAGGCGGGGCGGGCAGGAGAAAGCTGTGCGCAGGGCAGGAACGGGACATCGGGCTGTCCTTGGCGTGGCAAAGCGCAACAGTCGAAGGAGTATCATCTTGGCTGTCACCATCACCTCCCTCATTCTTTTCCTCATCGGCCTGGCACTCGGCGGCGGCGGCATCCGCCTGGCGATGCTGGGCGGCAGCTGGTACTATGTCGTTGCTGGCCTTGCCTTCCTGATCGCCGCCTGGCTGCTCTACCGGCGCCGGTCCACCGCACTGTGGCTCTACGCGGCGATCGTGCTCGGCACGCTGGCCTGGGCGGTCTGGGAAACCGGCTTCGACTGGTGGGAACTCGGGCCTCGCGGCGGCGTCATCGTGCTTCTCGCTTTATGGCTGCTGACGCCGTGGGCGAGACGGGGTCTTGTCGGCCCTGACGCACGCGCGCCGCTGATCCTTGCCGTGCTGGCATCACTGGCCGTCGCCGGTTATTCGATGACTTCGGATCCGAAGGACATTGCCGGCGAACTCGGCACCGACAAGGTGGTCGCCAACGCCAATCTCGGCAATGACGTGCCGGCCGGCGAGTGGCACTATTACGGCCGCACGCAGTTCGGCCAGCGCTATTCGCCGCTCGACCAGATCACACCGGACAATGTCGCCAAGCTGCAGCCTGCCTGGACCTACCAGACCGGCGACGTGAAGGGACCGGACGATGTCGGCGAGACCACCTATCAGGTGACGCCGCTGAAGATCGGCGACACGCTCTACATCTGCACGCCGCATAATTTCGCCATCGCCATCGATGCCGCGAGCGGCAAGGAGAAATGGCGCTTCGATCCCAAGGTCAAGCTCGACAAGGACCGCCAGCACCAGACCTGCCGCGGCGTGGCCTATTACGCCGATGCCGCCGGCGCCGCCGGGCAGCCCTGTGCGACCCGCGTCTACCTGCCGACCTCGGACGCGCGGCTGATCGCGCTCGACGCCGCCAACGGGCAGATCTGCCCGGCTTTCGCCGAGGGCGGCACGCTGAACCTTCTGACCAACATGCCCTATCCGAAGTCGGGCTATTATTACTCGACCTCGGCACCGCTGATCTCAGGCGGCAAGATCATTGTCGGCGGCGCGGTCAACGACAATTATTCGACGCAGGAGCCGTCCGGCGTCATCCGCGCCTACGACGCTGCCACCGGCGCGCTGGTGTGGAACTGGGATTCCGGCAATCCGGACCAGACGACGCCGCTGCCGGCCGGCCAGACCTATACCGCCAACTCGCCCAACATGTGGTCGACGCCGAGCGCCGACGAGAAGCTCGGCCTGCTCTACGTGCCGCTCGGCAACCAGACGCCGGATCAGCTCGGCGCCGGGCGCAGTGCCAATGTCGAGAAGTTCTCGTCGTCGATCACCGCGCTCGACCTCAACACCGGACAGGTGCGATGGGTGCGGCAGACCGTGCACCACGATCTCTGGGACATGGACGTACCGGCGCAGCCGAGCCTGATCGACATCACCAAACCCGACGGCACGGTGGTGCCGGCGCTGGTCGGACCGACCAAGCAGGGCGATCTGTATGTGCTCGACCGCCGCACCGGTGAGCCGGTCATCGCGGTCAACGAAGTGCCGGCGCCCGGCGGCGCGATCGAAGGCGACCACACATCGCCGACGCAGCCGGTCTCCGATCTCACCTTCATGCCGAAGCCGCTGACCGGCGCCGACATGTGGGGCCTCACCATGTTCGACCAGTTGGCCTGCCGGATCGAATTCCAGGGCCTGCGCTATGAGGGTCGCTATACGCCGCCTTCCGTCCAGGGCTCGCTGATCTACCCCGGCAATTTCGGCACCTTCAACTGGGGTGGCGTCGCCGTCGACCCGGTCCGGCAGGTGCTGTTCGGCATGCCGACCTATCTGGCGTTCAAGTCGCAGTTGATCCCGCGCGATCAGGTGCCGCCGCCGGACGAAGGGCGGGGCAGCGAACAGGGGCTGAACCGCAACGAGGGCGCGCCCTATGCGGTGGTGATGGGACCGTTCCTGTCGCCGCTCGGCATTCCTTGCCAGGCGCCGCCCTGGGGCTATGTCGCCGGTGCCGATCTCAGGACCGGCAAGATCGCCTACAAGCACCGCAACGGCACCGTCTACGATATGACGCCGCTGCCGCTGCCGCTGAAGGTCGGCGTGCCCGGCATCGGCGGGCCGATGATCACCGCCGGCGGCGTCGCCTTCCTGGGGGCCGCAGTCGACGACTATCTGCGCGCCTACGACCTGACATCGGGCAAGCAGCTGTGGCAGGCGCGGCTGCCGGCCGGCGGGCAATCGACGCCGATGACCTATACGGTCGCCGACGGCCGCCAGTTCGTGGTCATCGTCGCCGGCGGCCACGGTTCGGTCGGCACCAAGCCGGGTGACTATGTGATGGCCTACGCGCTGCCGAAGTAGGGGCGACAGGGT
>NZ_RZRR01000033.1:0-15044 GCF_003998555.1 Mesorhizobium sp. M7A.F.Ca.CA.002.09.1.1
ATATAGGCCTGCTTGACGAGGTCGGCGAAGGCGATTTCCTGGTTGCCGATACGCACCCGGTTGGGCAGGAACAGCACCTGATCACGCGGCACCTGATATTTTTCGGCGGCGAAATCGGTCAGCCGATCCTTGATCTGGCGCGCGCCATTCTGCGCCGCCATGCCGTTGAGGTCGGAGCCGGACGACGCTGCCGTAGCCGAAGTGTTCGGCACCTTGCCAGTCGTTGTCGCGGTGATCTTCACCTGGTCGAGATCGATCTGGAACTCTTCCGCCACCACCTGCGCCACCTTGACGTAGAGGCCCTGCCCCATCTCGGTTCCGCCATGGTTCAGGTGCACCGAACCGTCGGTGTAGACATGCACCAGCGCGCCGGCCTGATTGTAATGCGTGGCGGTGAACGAGATGCCGAACTTGACCGGCGTCAGAGCCAGGCCCCGCTTGATGAAACGGCTGTTGGCATTGAAGGCCGATATTTCACGCCGCCGCCGCGCATAGCTCGCGCTTTGCTCAAGCTCGGCGACGATGCGCTGGATGATGTTATCCTCGACCGTCTGGTGGTAGGGCGTGATGTTGCGGCCCCCCTCGCTACTGGTGCCGTAGAAATTCTTCTTGCGGATTTCGAGCGGATCCTTGCCGACGGCAAAGGCCACCTCGTCGATGACGCGCTCGGCGCCGACCATGCCTTGCGGGCCGCCGAAACCACGAAAGGCGGTGTTCGACACGGTGTTGGTGTAGAGCGGCGCCGACTGCGCATGCACAGCCGGCCAGAAATAAGTGTTGTCGCAATGGAACAGCGCGCGATCGGTTACCGGGCCGGAAAGGTCCGACGAAAAACCGCAGCGCGCCGCGAACATGAAATCGACGCCGAGGATGTTGCCCTCGTCATCGAAGCCGACCTCGTAATCGACGAGGAAATCATGACGCTTTCCGGTGGCGATCATGTCGTCGTCGCGGTCGGGCCGGATCTTCACGGCGCGGTGGTGCTTCTTCGCGGCGATCGCGGCCAATGCGGCAAACTGATTTCCCTGCGTTTCCTTGCCGCCGAAGCCGCCTCCCATGCGGCGGATTTCCACCGTGACGGCATTGCTCGGCACGCCGAGCGCATGGCTGACCATGTGCTGGACTTCGCTTGGATGCTGGGTCGAGGAATAGATGGTGACGTCCTGATCCTCGCCAGGAACGGCCATGGCGATATGGCCTTCGAGGTAGAAGTGTTCCTGGCCGCCGATGCGCATTCTTCCCTTTAGCCGGCGCGGCGCCTGACGGATCGCCGTAGCGGCATCGCCGCGCTTCAGAGTGAGAGGCGGCGTGACGAGCTTGTCCTTCTTCGGATCGAGCGCGCCGATGTCGGTGACGAAAGGCAATTCCTTGTATTCGACCTTTGCCAATCTTGTGGCGCGGCGCGCCTGCTCGCGAGTTTGCGCAATAACGCAGAAGATAGGCTGGCCGTAGAATTGCACCTTGCCGTCGGCAAGCACCGGCTCGTCGTGGCGGCCGGTCGGCGAAATGTCGTTTTCGCCCGGCACGTCACTGGCCGTCAGCACGTCGACAACGCCGGGCGCTGTACGCACCGCCGAGAGATCCATGCTGGTGATGGTGGCATGCGTGGCACCGGAAAGCCCTAGGCAGCCATGCAGCGTGCCTGATGGTTCCGGCATGTCGTCGATGTAGACGGCGGTACCGCTGACATGTTTGTGCGCGGAATCGTGGCGCTGATCGGTGGCGACGCCGCCAGCGATCTTTTCAGCCTTGAGGTTGGGGGCAGCGTGCTTGTTCATCATGCCGCCTCGTGCCTTGAAACCTGGACCGGCTCTCTGGTGCCGCTGCTCTCGGCAAAAAAGCGCAGCAGCAGGTTTTTCGCTGCCAGGGCGCGATATTCGGCCGAGGCCCGCATGTCGGTCAGCGGGGTGAAATCCCTGGCATATTCGGCCATCGCCGCTTCAACCGTCTGTTCGGTCCATGGCTTGCCGAACAGCGCTTTTTCGACGGAAGACGCCCGCTTCGGCGTCGCCGCCATGCCGCCATAGGCGATGCGCACCTCCGCCACCGTGCCGTCCTTGGCCAGATTCAGGAAAAACGCGCCAAGGGCCGCGGTAATGTCCTCGTCGCGACGCTTGGTGATCTTGTAGACGGCAAACTTCGTTTCCTTGGCCGGCACCGACACATGCACGGCCTCGACGAATTCACCCGGCTGCCGATCCTGTTTGCCGTAGGCGATGAAGAAGGTTTCCAACGGGATCGTCCGCTGCTTCTTGCCCTTGCGCAAGGTGAGACTTGCGCCAAGCGCGATCAATGGCGGTGGCGTATCTCCGATCGGCGAGCCGTTGGCGATGTTGCCGCCGATGGTGCCCATGTTGCGCACCTGTTCGCCGCCGATGCGATCGAACAATGGCCCCAACGCCGGGATGCGCTTCGCCAATGTCGCGAAGGCGTCAGTGTAGGTGACGCCGGCGCCGATCGAAATGACGCCCTTGTCTTCCGAGATGGTGCAAAGCCCGTCGAGATCGCCGATGAAAATGGCCGGTGAAATATCGCGCATGTGCTTGGTCACCCACAGGCCGACATCGGTCGAGCCGGCCACGATGGTAGCGCCGGGTTCCTTGTCCAGCACGGCGGCGAAATCGTCGACATCGGCCGGCACGACCAGCCGCGCCTTGCCGGTTCCGATCTCGACCCGGGCGCCGTCACGCATGGCCTCGAGCCTCGCGGTGATCGCCTTGCGTTCCGTGGCCAGCGGGTCCTTTGCCGCCTTGCCGTAGCTGGAGATGGCATGCGCGGCGCGCATGATCGCCTCATAGCCGGTGCAGCGGCAGAGATTGCCTTGCAAAGCTTTTTCGACATCCGCGTTCGAGGGATCAGGCGACTTCATCCACAAGCCATAGAGCGACATGACGAAGCCGGGCGTGCAGAAGCCGCATTGCGAGCCGTGGAAATCGACCATCGCCTGCTGCACCGGATGCAACTGGCCTGGCCCGCCACGCAGATGCTCGACCGTTACGACGTGTGTGCCGTCGAGCGAGCCGAGGAAGCGGATGCAGGCATTGACGCTTTCATAGACCAAGCCGCCCTCCGACAGCTTGCCGACCAGCACGGTGCAGGCACCGCAGTCTCCCTCGGCACACCCTTCCTTGGTGCCGCGCAGCGAACGGTCGAGCCGCAGCCAGTCGAGCAAGGTCGCGTCGGGTGCCACCGACGAAAGCGCCACATCCCTGCCATTGAGAATGAAGCGGATTTCGTTGCGGATGCTAATTTTGGTCATGCCTCAGCTCCCCCTGTAGGTCGAGTAACCGTAGGGCGAGACCAGCAGTGGCACATGATAATGCACAGGCTCGGCCATGCCGAAGCGGATCGGTATCACATCGAGAAAGGCCGGTTTCGGCAGGCTCAACCCCTGCTGGCGCAAATAGTCGCCGGCGGCGAAGACCAGTTCGTATTCGCCGGTGCGGAATTCCGCGCCGGCGAGCAGCGGCTTGTCGCAACGGCCGTCGGCATTGGTGAGAACGGTCTTCAGATGTGTCCGCGCCTTGCCCTCGAGGTGATAGAGCGCGATCGACAGTCCCGCCGCCGGCTTGCCGGTCGCCGTGTCGAGGACATGGGTCGTCAGACGCCCGCCGTCGGCTTTCGACGTTTCTGCCATTGGCCGCCTCCCATTTCCGGTACGAGCGAATTGGCCCGGTACGGTCAAGTATCAACAGTGAATTGTGCGCCAATTAAAGGCGATGCATAAGTCCCGGTCGAGCGGAGTGCGACAAAAACACTTTCAAAAATTTTCGGGGGAATGCGAGAAGCACCCTTTCGATATTCTGATCATACTTCGGGCCGTGCCCGGCGGGAGGGACGATGCGTTACAGCAGAGACATGCGTGGCTACGGAGCCAATCCGCCGGACCCGAAATGGCCTGGCGGTGCACATGTCGCCGTGCAGTTCGTCGTCAATTACGAGGAAGGCGGCGAAAACTGCGTGTTGCATGGCGACAAGGCGTCCGAAGCCTTCCTGTCGGAAATCGTCGGCGCGGCACCCTGGGTGGGTCAACGCCACTGGAACATGGAATCCATCTACGAATACGGCGCCCGCGCCGGCTTCTGGCGGCTGCTCCGGCTGTTCACCGAGTCGCAAGTGCCGATCACCTGCTACGGCGTCGCCACAGCGCTCGCCCGTTCGCCGGATCAGGTAGCGGCCATGCAGGACGCCGGCTGGGAGATCGCTTCGCACGGCTTAAGATGGATCGACTACCGCGACCACAGCGCCGAGGATGAGCGCCGCGACCTCGAGGCGGCGATCAAGCTGCACTACGAAGTGACCGGCGCGCGCCCGACCGGCTGGTATACGGGTCGCACATCGATCAACACGGTGCGGATTGTGGCGGAAGAAGGCGGCTTCGACTATGTGTAGGACACCTATGACGACGAGCTGCCGTACTGGTTCGAGCATGAGGGCGGCGCGCAGCTCATCATCCCCTATACGCTCGACGCCAACGACATGCGGTTCGCCACGCCGCAAGGTTTCAACTCGGGCGACCAGTTCTTTGCCTATTTGAAGGACAGCTTCGATACGCTCTATGCCGAGGGCAAGGCCGGCCGGCCACGCATGATGAACATCGGCCTGCACTGCCGCCTCGTCGGGCGGCCGGGCCGGGTGGCGGCGCTGAAGCGCTTCGTCGACTATGTGAAGTCGCACGACAAGGTCTGGCTGGCGAGGCGCATCGACATCGCCAAGCACTGGCAAGAGGTCAATCCTTATCAACCGGCGGCACTCCGCCCATCGAAGATGGAATTCGAGACCTTCGTCCACACTTTCGGCGGCGTGTTCGAGCATTCGCCCTGGATCGCCGAACGCGCCTACGAACTGGAACTAGGCCCGGCGCATGACACTTCGGGCGGCCTGCACAATGCGCTTTGCCGTATCTTCCGCTCCGCCAGCGAAACCGAGCGGCTTTCGGTGCTCAACGCCCATCCCGACCTTGCCGGCAAACTGGCCAAGGCCAAACGGCTGACGGCGGAATCGACCAGGGAACAGGCCTCGGCCGGCCTCGACGCGCTGACCGACAAGGAGCGCGAACTGTTTTCCAAGCTCAACGCCGCCTACGTCACCACCTTCGGCTTCCCTTTCATCATCGCGGTGAAGGGAAAGACGAAGGGGGAAATCCTGGCGGAGTTCGAGGCGCGCATCGGCAACAGCCGCGGCGTCGAATTCGAGACCGCCTGCAAACAGGTCGAGCGCATCGCGCTGCTCCGCCTCAAGGACATGCTTCCGCAATAGGTTTGAAACCATGGATACGATCAGGATGCCCGAGCGAACCTATTACGCGCCACATGGCGGTCATTCCGGCCAGAACGAGCTTCTGACCGGCCGCGCCGTCTTCACTGAGGCCTATGCCGTCATTCCCCGGGGTGTGATGCAGGACATCGTCACCAGTGCGTTGCCGTTCTGGGACGAAACCCGCGTCTGGATCTTGTCGCGACCGCTATCGGGTTTTGCCGAGACGTTCTCGCAATACATTGTCGAGGTCGCGCCCGGCGGCGGCAGCGATCGGCCGGAACCCGATGCCGGCGCCGAAGGCGCTCTGTTCGTGGTCGAAGGCGAACTGACGGTTCTGCTTGCCGGCAAGACGCATGTGTTGCGGCCCGGCGGCTTTGCCTTCCTGCCGCCGGCCAGCGGCTGGACGGTTCGCAACGAAAGCAGGGCCGCCGTGCGCTTCCACTGGATTCGCAAGGCTTACGAGGTGGTCGACGGTCTCGATGTGCCGGAAGCCTTCTTCACCAATGAGCAGGAGATCGCGCCAACGCCGATGCCCGGCACCGAAGGCCGCTGGGCGACGACGCGGTTCGTCGATCCGGCAGATTTGCGCCACGACATGCACATGACCATTGTCACGCTGGAACCCGGCGCGGTCATTCCCTTCGCCGAGACCCATGTCATGGAGCACGGTCTCTATGTGCTGGAGGGTAAGGCCGTCTACCGCCTCAACCAGGACTGGGTCGAGGTCGAGGCCGGCGACTATATGTGGCTGCGCGCCTTCTGCCCGCAGGCCTGCTATGCCGGTGGCCCGGGTAAATTCCGCTATCTGCTCTACAAGGACGTCAACCGGCACGCCAAGCTCGGCGGCGCCGGCATCGCAAGGCGCGCGCTGTGACCCGTATCGTCGCGCGGCCGCTGACCCGCGAGGGCTTTGCCCCCTTCGGCGATGTCATCGACATGGGCGGCGACAACCACTACCCGATCAATGGCGGCAGGGCCGAGCGCTATCATGATCTGGCTACCGCCGAAGCAACCGGTCCGAACGCCCGCGTGCTGATCTCGATGGTGCGCGGCACGCCCTACGAATTGCCCCTGAAATTGAGCATGGTCGAGCGCCATCCCTTCGGCAGCCAGGCCTTCATCCCGCTCTCGCCGCGCCCCTTCCTGGTCGTCGTCTGCCATGACGGGGAGCAGGGGCCGGGCGAGCCGCATGCCTTCATCACCGCACCCGGACAAGGCATCAATTACCGGCGCAATCTCTGGCATGGCGTGCTGACGCCGCTCGGCGAGGCTCAGGACTTCCTGATCGTCGACCGTGGCGGCGATGGCTCCAATCTCGAAGAGTTCCATTTCTCGCACGCCTACGAGATCCACTTGCCCAACGAGAGCCTCCTGTGACCGATATTTCACTGATCGACCGCCTGCTCGATGTGATCGAGCACGACATCGTGCCGAAGACGGCCGACGGCGTTACCTATGGCAACAAGCTGTTCGGCGCGGCGATCCTGCGCAAGGACGACCGTTCGCTGGTGCTGGCTGAAACCAACAACGAGATGGAAAACCCGCTCTGGCATGGCGAGGTCCACTGCCTGAAGCGTTTCTACGAAATGCCCAGGGCTGAGCGCGTCGATACGAAAGACGCCATCTTCATCGCCACGCACGAACCCTGCTCGCTGTGCCTGTCGGCGATCACCTGGACCGGCTTCGATAATTTCTACTATCTGTTCAGCCACGAGGATTCGCGCGACAGCTTCGCCATCCCGCACGACCTGAAGATCCTGAAAGAGGTCTTCACCCTCGATCCCGGCGGCTACAATGCCGAGAATGCCTACTGGAAGAGCTTTTCTATCCGCAGGCTGGTGCGAGCGTTGCCCGAGGCAGAGCGGCGACGGCTGGAGACCCGTATCGGCGCGATTTCGGCGCGCTACGATGAATTGTCCAACATCTATCAGGCGAACAAGGACGATAACGATATCCCGCTGAACTGACGCGGATTGACCAGCCGAATTCGTTGGCTGGCCCACGACGCGGCACGGCAGGCTCCATCATCTGGCGATCCTGGAGCATGCCATGAAAACCGTCACCGAATTTGCCCGCAAAATCGTCGAATTCCCGGACATGGGCATCGTCATGCCGGATGGCTGCCGCCTGTCGGCGCGGGTGTGGATGCCGGAGGATGCGGGCGACGATCCGGTGCCTGTCATCCTAGAGCATCTGCCCTACCGCAAGCGCGACGGCACCATCTTTCGCGATCAGCTGACGCATCCTTATTTCGCCGGCCACGGCTATGCCTCGATCCGCGTCGACATGCGCGGCAATGGCGATTCCGAAGGGCTGATGGACGACGAATATTCCGAGCAGGAATTGCAGGACGCCTGCGACGTCATCGCCTGGGCGGCAAGCCAGCCCTGGTGCAACGGCAATGTCGGCATGATGGGCATTTCCTGGGGCGGCTTCAACTGCCTGCAGGTGGCGGCCAAGCGGCCGCCGGCGCTGAAAGCGGTGATCAGCCTGTGCTCGACCGTCGACCGCTATGCCGACGACATCCACTACAAGGGCGGCTGCCTGCTGATCGAGAATTTCGGCTGGGCCTCGACCATGCTGTCCTACTCGTCGCGGCCGCCGGATCCGCTTTTGGCCGGCGACAACCGGTGGCGCGATCTGTGGCTGACCCGGCTGGAGAACCAATCCTTCCTGGCGCCGCTGTGGCTGAAACACCAGCACCGTGATGCCTACTGGAAGCGCGGCTCGATCTGCGAGGATTTTTCCGCCGTCAAAGCCGCCGTGCTGTCGATCGGCGGCTGGCATGACGGCTACCGCAACACCGTCTCGCATCTGGCGACCAACATCCAAGCCCCGGTCAAGGGCATCGTCGGGCCATGGATCCACAAATACCCGCACTACGCCGGGCCCAAGCCTGCCATCGGCTTCCTGCAGGAGGCCTTGCGCTGGTGGGACCGCTGGCTGAAGGGTGTCGACACCGGCGTCGAGGCCGACCCGGCCTACCGCGCCTATGTCATGGACAGCGTGCGTCCGGCGCGCTGGCACCCCGAGCGTCCCGGCCGTTGGGTGGCGGAGCAGGAATGGCCCTCGCCAACCATCAAGATGCAAACGCTCGATCTGATCTCCTCAACGGAAAAACCCGCCATCATCGCCTCTCCGCAAAGCTGCGGCCTGGCCGGCGGCGAGTATTTTCCCTTCACCTTCGGTCCCGAACTGCCCGGCGACCAGCGCCCCGACGATGCGCTGTCGGTGTGTTTCGACCAGCCGGAACTCAGCGAGCCGATCGACATCGTCGGAGCGCCGGAGGTCGAGCTGCGGCTGTCCTCTGATCGTCCGCAGGCCAACATCGCGGTCCGGCTTTGCGATGTGCATCCCGACGGCGCCTCGGAGTTGATCTCCTATGGCGTGCTCAATCTGACGCACCGCAATTCGCACGAATTCCCCGAGGCGCTGGTGCCGGGCGAAACCGTCTCGGTGCGCGTCGTGCTCGATCAATGCGCCTATCGTGTGCCGGCCGGCCACCGGCTGCGTGTTGCCGTTTCGAACGCCTATTGGCCTGCCATCTGGCCGTCGCCGGAGCCGGTCCAGCTCACCTTGTCGACGGCGACGCTCAATTTGCCGCTGCGGCCGCTGGCGACAGGCGACGAAGTAACGTTCGCCGAGCCGGAAGGTGCCACCCCCTGGGCAACAGAGACGATCCGCGCCGCCAATTCAGAGCGTCATGTCGATCGTGATGAGAAGACCGGAATGGTGACGCTTTCCATTGTTGACGATTTCGGCGAGGTGCGCGATCTCGCCCATGGCCTCGCCAATGGCAGCATCGCCCGCGAGACCTGGACGATCCATCCCGACGATCCGCTGTCGGCCTCGGGGAAGACGCACTGGACGCAGACCCTGTCGCGAAACGGATGGTCAGTACGCACCGAAACGACAGCCGAAATGCGATCGGACGGGCAAAACTTCAGCGTCAGCGCCAGAATCGAGGCCTATGAGGACGAAACCCTCGTCTTCGAGCGCAATTTCGAGGAGAAGGTGCCGCGCGCGTTTCTTTGAATGCCGATTTCATTGGTCCAATTGCGACGTACGATTTACGCCACGGCATGTCGCATTCGGTCTTGCTTACCGCTTTCCCTTGCGGTCATTATTCTCCTCACAAGAAACAAGAAAAACGACCGCAGAGTCGAACCAACAGAGTGAGGAACTCAAAATGTCGAACGAACTGGAATTTCTTAGCCGGCGTGTCGCGTCGGGCAAACTGAGCCGTCGTGATTTTCTCGGCCGGGCGGCGGCGCTCGGTATCTCCGCGCCCTTCGCCACCTCGCTGCTTTCAAGCGCTGCACGCGCGGCAGGCCCGGTCAAGGGCGGCACACTGAAGGCCGGACTTGTCGGCGGCGAATCCACCAACAGCCTTGATCCGGCACTGTTCATGACTCAGGTGCCGTTCGCCTTCGGCAAGATGTGGGGCGAATTGATTGTCGAGCTTTCGCCGGAAGGCAAGCTCGAGAACCGCATCGCCGAGGAGATCGGCTCGTCGGACGACGCCAAGGTGTGGACGCTGAAGATCCGCGACGGCGTCGAATTCCACAACGGCAAGACAGTGACCGCCGAGGACGTGGCCGCCACACTTGAGCGCCATTCCGACGAGAAGTCGAAATCCGGCGCGCTCGGCTACATGAAAGGTATCGAGACCATCAAGGCCAGCGGCAAGGAAGTCGTGCTGACGCTGAAGGAGGCCAATGCCGATCTGCCCTATTTGCTCAGCGACTATCACCTGATCGTCCAACCAAATGGCGGCAAGGACAAGGCTGACGCAGGCATCTCGGCCGGTCCTTACAAGGTCACGACCAATGAGCCCGGTGTGCGCCATGGCGGCGAGCGTTTCGCCAATTACTGGCAGGGCGACAAGATGGGCCATGCCGACCAGATCGAGATCATCGTCATCAACGATGCGACAGCGCGCACGGCCGCCCTGCAGGGCGGCCAGGTCAACGTGATCAACCGCGTCGAGCCGAAGATCGTCGACCTGATCAAGCGCCTGCCGGGCGTCACCATCCGCAACCACGCGGGTCCTGGCCACTACGTGTTCATCATGCATTGCAACACGGCGCCGTTCGACAACGCCGATTTGCGCATGGCACTGAAGCTGGCCATCGACCGCGAGGAAATGCTGGACAAGATCCTGCGCGGCTACGGTTCGCTCGGCAACGACTTCCCGATCAATGCGTCCTATCCGCTGTTTACCGAGATCGAGCAGCGCAAGTACGATCCCGACAAGGCCAAGTTCCACTTCAAGAAGTCCGGCCACGACGGCGCCGTCCTGCTGCGGACCTCGGACGTCGCTTTCCCGGGCGCCGTCGATGCATCGCAGTTGTTCCAGCAGAGCGCGGCCAAGGCCGGCATTCAGATCGAGCTGAAGCGTGAGCCCGGCGACGGCTATTGGAACGAGGTCTGGAACAAGCAGCCCTTCTGCGCGTCCTACTGGGGCGGCCGCTCGACCCAGGACCAGATGTACTCCACCGCTTATCTGTCGACCGCCGACTGGAACGACACGCGTTTCAAGCGTCCTGACTTCGACAAGATGGTGCTGGCGGCGCGCGCCGAGCTCGACGAGACCAAGCGCAAGCAGATGTATCATGACATGGCTGTCCTGGTACGAGACGAGGGCGGCCTGATCCTGCCGATGTTCAACCAGTTCATCGACGCTACCGGCGCCAAGGTCGGCGGCTGGGTCGACGATCCGCATCAGGAGCTGATGAACGGCTACGCGCTGGCGAAGTGCTGGCTCGAAGCCTGAGCTTGGCCTTGCGGATATGTCCTCACCCATCTTGAAACTGGTGGCCCAGCGCGTTGCGCTGGGCATTCTGCTCTTGTTGGCCGTTTCGGTCCTGATCTTCGCCGGCACCCAGATCCTGCCCGGCGACGTCGCGCAAGCCATTCTCGGACAGTCGGCGACGCCGGAGTCGCTTGCCAATCTGCGCGAGCAGCTCGGACTCAACCAGCCAGCCTATCTCAGGTATTTTCATTGGCTGGGCGGCGTGCTGACCGGCGATCTCGGCACGGCCATGTCGAGCGGGCAGGACATCGCCACGTCGATCAAGGGACGGCTGTGGAACACGCTGTTCCTCGCCTTCTGGGCGGCGATCGTCGCCGTGCCGCTGGCGATCATCCTCGGCCTGATCGCGGTGCGCTACCGCAATGGCTGGGTCGACAAGCTGATCTCCGGGCTGGCGCTGGCCTCGACCTCGTTTCCCGAATTCTTCATCGGCTATGTGCTGGTCTATTTCTTCGCCGTGAAATGGCAGATATTCCCCGGCATTTCGACCGTCTATGACGGCATGCCTTTTGGCGAACGGATGCAGGCGATCGCCTTGCCGGCGACGGCGCTGACGCTGGTCGTGCTCGCCCACATGATGCGCATGACACGCGCGGCGATCCTCAATGTCATGCAGTCGGCCTATGTCGAGACGGCGGAACTGAAGGGCCTGTCGGCCTTCAACGTCATCCGCAAGCACGCCTTCCCCAATGCCATCGCGCCGATCATCAATGTCGTCATGCTCAACCTCGCCTACTTGATCGTCGGCGTCGTCGTGGTCGAGGTGATCTTCGTCTATCCGGGCATGGGACAGTATCTGGTCGACCACGTCACCAAGCGAGACGTGCCGGTGGTGCAGGCGGTCGGCCTGATCTTCGCCGCCGTCTATATCAGCCTGAACATCATTGCGGACATAGCGGCGATCGTCGCCAATCCGCGTCTCAGACATCCGAAATAGGGGGCGGATATGCTCGATATCAAACGCATCCCCATCCCCGCGCTGATCGGCATCGTGCTGACGGCATTGTTCGTGCTTGCGGCGGTCTTCGCCCCCTGGATCGCGCCGCACGGCAATGGCGAAATCGTCGGCGACGTCTGGGAACCGATGTCGGCTGCCCATTTGCTGGGCACCGACAATCTCGGCCGAGACCTGCTTTCGCGCATGATCTACGGCGCCCGCATCACTTTGTTCATCGCGGTGCTGGCCACCGCGCTGTCGTTCTCGCTCGGCGCCATTCTCGGCTTCTCGGCGGCCGTCTTCGGCGGCTGGTTCGACACGCTGCTGTCGCGCCTCGTCGATCTCTTGATGTCGATCCCGACACTGATCATGGGTCTCGTCGTGCTGTCGGTGCTGCCGACCAATCTGGTGACGCTGATCCTGGTGATGGGCATTCTGGATTCGACCCGCGTCTATCGCCTGTCGCGCGCGGTCGCCGTCGACATCAACGTCATGGACTATGTCGAAGCGGCGAAACTGCGCGGTGAAGGCAGCGGCTGGATCATCTTCCGCGAGATCCTCCCCAACGCATTGTCGCCGCTGGTTTCCGAACTCGGTCTGCGCTTCATCTACGCGGTGCTGTTCCTGTCGACGCTGTCGTTCCTCGGCCTTGGCGTGCAGCCACCGGACGCCGACTGGGGCGGCATGGTCAAGGAAAACAAAGACGGCATCGTGTTCGGCATCGCGGCCGCACTCATCCCAGCGGGGGCGATCGCGCTGCTGGCGATTTCCGTCAACCTGGTTGCCGACTGGGTGCTCAACCGGACGACAAGCCTCAAGGGAGGACGCGGGTGATGGCCGACACCAAAGCGAAGCTCGGGCAACCGAAGTCAGGCCTGCTGCTCGACATCCGCAATCTGCGCATCGAGGCTACCGTCTTCCCGCCCGGCGAACCGCCGAAGGACATCGTGCTGGTGCACGATGTCTCACTGACGCTCGAGAAGGGCAAGGTGCTCGGCCTGATCGGCGAATCCGGCGCCGGCAAGTCGACTATCGGCCTGTCGTCTATGGGCTACGGCCGCGGCGGCGTGCGCATCACAGGCGGCGAGGTGATCCTGAACGGCCGCGACATCCTCAAGGGCGGCAAGGACGGCTTCCGCAAATTACGCGGCCGCGAGGTCTGCTATGTCGCGCAGTCGGCGGCAGCGGCCTTCAACCCGGCGCACAGACTGATGGACCAGGTGGTGGAAGCCACCCTGCTGCACGGCACCGCGACACGCGCCGAGGCCGAGAAGCGCGCGGTTGCGCTGTTCAAGAAGCTCAGCCTGCCGAACCCTGAAACCATCGGCGAGCGTTTTCCGCACCAGGTTTCGGGCGGCCAGTTGCAGCGTGTGATGACGGCGATGGCCCTGTGCTCCGAGCCGGACCTGATCGTCTTCGACGAGCCGACCACGGCGCTCGACGTGACGACGCAGATCGACGTGCTGGCGGCGATCAAGGACGCCATCCGCGACACCCATGTCGCTGCGCTCTACATCACGCACGACCTTGCCGTCGTCGCCCAGGTCTCCGACGAGATCATGGTGCTGCGCCATGGAAGGCTGGTCGAATGGGGCGGCACAAGGCAGATCATCAAGGAGCCGCGCCAGGAATACACCAACGCGCTGGTCTCGGTGCATGAGATCGAACACCAGGAGCAGAAGCCCGGCACGTCGCCGTTCCTGTCGGTGAAGAACGTCACCGCCGCCTATGGCCGCAGCCATATCAAGGTGCTGAAGGACGTATCCGTCGACATCTATCCGGGCCAGACGCTGGCCGTGGTCGGCGAGTCCGGCTCCGGCAAGTCGACGCTGGCGCGCGCCATCACGGGACTTTTGCCACCCGAACAGGGTACCGTCACCTTCGACGGACGCGCGCTGGCCAACAGGCTGGCCGACCGGCCGAAGGAGGATCTGCGCCAGTTGCAGATGATCTACCAGATGGCCGATGTGGCGATGAACCCGCGTCAGACCGTCGGCACCATCATCGGCCGGCCGCTGGAGTTTTATTTCGGCATGCGCGGCCGTGAGCGCGACAGACGCGTTGCCGAACTGCTCGACAAGATCGAGATGGGCAAGGGATTTTCCGACCGCTACCCGGCCGAGCTTTCCGGCGGCCAGAAACAGCGTGTCTGCATCGCCCGGTCGCTTGCCGCCAAGCCGAAGCTGATCATCTGCGACGAGGTGACCTCGGCGCTCGATCCGCTGGTGGCACACGGCATCCTCGAGCTGCTGCTGGAGCTGCAGAAGGAAGAGAACGTCGCCTATCTGTTCATCACGCATGACCTTGCCACGGTGAAGTCGATCGCCGATTCAATCGCGGTTATGTATCGCGGCGAGGTGGTGCGTTACGGCCCCAAGGGCAAGGTGCTGAGCCCGCCCTTCGACGCCTACACCGACCTGCTGCTCTCCTCGGTTCCAGAGATGGAAATCGGCTGGCTGGAAAAGGCAATCAAGGGACGGCGCATGGCCAGCGCGGGGAACTAAAGCAATTCCGGGAAAACTGGGAACCAATACTGCCGGAAGAAAAAGGCAGGCGCTTCCCCTGGAAATTGTGTCAGACCAAGCTGCCACATAGGGGCGTCAGCGACCGTCATCCGGATGCAACACTAGAGCGCCACACGTCCTTCGGGACGAGCGCCGCTCGCACGACTTTTAAACAGGGGTAGGACATGAAAACTGAACTCGATTATCTCGCCGAACTCGCCGGTCACGGCCGGATATCGCGCCGTGCCTTTCTTGGGCGCGCCGCCGCGCTCGGCGTATCGGCGGCCATGATGCCGGCGCTGGCCGGCAAGGCATTTGCCCAGACGGCGGTGAAGGGCGGTATCATCAAGGCTGGCCTGCAGGGCGGGGAATCCACCAACAGCCTCGATCCGGCGCTGAATCTCAGCCAGGTAACCTTCAGCTTTGGCAAGCTTTGGGGCGAGTATCTTGTGCGCCTCACACCGGACAACAAGCTGGTCAACCTGATTGCCGAAGAGATTGGCGCCTCAGCCGACGCCAAGACATGGAC
>NZ_RZRR01000340.1:0-5433 GCF_003998555.1 Mesorhizobium sp. M7A.F.Ca.CA.002.09.1.1
GCTCGAAGGCGAGGACGTGATGCGCACGGGTGCCGCCATGAAGGCAATGGGCGCGCATATCGAGAAGAACGGCGACGAGTGGGTGATCCGCGGCACCGGCAACGGCGCGCTGCTGCAGCCGGAAGGCCCGCTCGATTTCGGCAATGCCGGCACCGGCTCGCGGCTGACCATGGGCCTTGTCGGCACCTATGACATGGAGACGACCTTCATCGGCGATGCCTCGCTGTCGGGCCGGCCGATGGGCCGTGTGCTGGAACCCTTGCGCCAGATGGGCGTGCAGGTGCTGAAGGCGACGCCGGGCGACCGCATGCCGATCACACTGCATGGACCCAAGCATGCCGCACCGATCACCTATCGCGTGCCGATGGCCTCGGCGCAGGTGAAGTCCGCAGTGCTGCTCGCCGGCCTCAACACGCCCGGCATCACCACGGTGATCGAGCCGGTGATGACACGCGACCACACCGAAAAGATGCTGAAGGGGTTTGGCGCCAATCTGTCGGTCGAAACCGACGAGCGTGGCGTGCGCCACATCTTCATCGAAGGCCAGGGCAAGCTGACCGGCCAGACCATCGCCGTGCCGGGCGACCCGTCCTCGGCCGGCTTCCCGCTGGTGGCCGCCCTGATCGTGCCGGGTTCGGACATCACGATCGAAAACGTACTGATGAACCCGACCCGCACCGGCCTGCTTTTGACGCTGCAGGAGATGGGCGGCAACATCGACATCCTCAACCCACGCAATGCCGGCGGCGAGGATGTCGCCGACCTGCGGGTACGTTACTCCGAGCTCAAGGGCGTCATCGTGCCGCCCGAGCGGGCGCCGTCGATGATCGACGAGTATCCGGTGCTGGCGGTCGCTGCGAGCTTCGCCGAGGGCGAAACGCTGATGCAGGGGCTGGAGGAGTTGCGGGTGAAGGAATCCGACCGGCTGTCGGCCGTCGCCAACGGGCTGACGCTCAACGGCGTCGACTGCACCGAGGGCGAAGCTTCGCTTGCCGTGCGCGGCAAACCGGGCGGCAAGGGCCTTGGCGGCCATCCCAACGGCAAGGACACCACCGTGCAGACCCACCTCGACCACCGCATCGCCATGAGCTTTCTGGTCATGGGGCTGGCGACGGAAAAGCCGGTGACCATTGACGACGCCGCCATGATCGCGACCAGCTTTCCGGAGTTCATGGGGCTGATGACGGCGCTGGGCGCGGAGATCGGGTGACGGTCGTGGCAACCAATAGCCTTGGTACGTTGGCAGGCCAGCGCCCAACCCTTTCGGCGGTCTGCCAATGACACACGTCTTCACCATCGCCATCGACGCCCCCGCCGGCGCCGGCAAGGGCACCCTCGCCCGCCGGCTGGCCGACCACTACCGCCTCAACCTGCTCGACACCGGCCTCACCTACCGTGCCGTGGCCTATGCGCTCATCCAGCACGCGCTGCCGCTCGACAATGTCTCGGCGGCTGAAACCGCTGCCCGCCAGGTCGATCTGGCAAAGCTCGACCGGACGGTCTTGTCGGCGCATGCGGTCGGCGAGGCGGCCTCCAAGGTCGCGGTGTACCCGACCGTGCGGCGCATCCTCGTCGAAAAGCAGCGCGACTTCGCCAAGACGCCGCCGGGTGCGGTGCTCGACGGGCGCGACATCGGCACCGTGGTGTGCCCCGACGCCGACATCAAACTCTATGTGACGGCGAGCGCCGAGGTGCGAGCACAGCGCCGGCTGGCCGAGATCGAGAGCATCGGCGGGACCGCTGATTTTACCGAGATCCTCGCCGATATCATGCGCCGCGACCAGCGCGACATGGGCCGTGCCGACTCACCTTTGAAGCCGGCCGCCGACGCGCACTTGCTTGATACCAGCGAAATGGCTATAGAAGCCGCGTTTCTTGCAGCCATGGCGATCATCGATGACGTCTTGGCCAAGAGAGACTAGGTCTGATCCGGGTTTTTCCCTCGTCTTTCCGTTGTCGGAGGCGAAGAAAATACCCATATCGGGCACGAACCAGCCTGCCAGCATTCTTCATGCGCCGGAATTGCCGCTTAAAGAGCGGCCCAGGGCTTTTGTAGCCCGGAACGCCGGCAGGCCAACGCAACGCTAACCCACGGCGCCCGTCCCGCTTCCAGATGCGGGGCACTCCAGGAGAAACAATGTCAGCTGCAAATCCCACTCGCGATGATTTCGCGAGCCTGCTCGAAGAATCATTTACAACAGGCCATTCCGGCGAAGGCCAGGTCGTCAAGGGCACGATCACCGCGATCGAAAAGGACATGGCCATCATCGACGTCGGCCTCAAGGTCGAAGGCCGCGTGCCGCTGAAGGAATTTGGCGTCAAGGGCAAGGACACTACCCTCAAGGTTGGTGACACCGTCGAAGTCTATGTCGAGCGCATTGAAAACGCGCTTGGCGAAGCGATGCTTTCCCGTGAGAAGGCCCGTCGCGAAGAGAGCTGGGTCCGTCTCGAAGAGAAGTTCACCAAGGGTGAGCGCGTCGAAGGCGTCATCTTCAACCAGGTCAAGGGCGGCTTCACGGTCGACCTCGACGGCGCCGTGGCCTTCCTGCCGCGCAGCCAGGTCGATATCCGCCCGATCCGCGACGTCTCCCCGCTGATGCACAACCCGCAGCCCTTCGAGATCCTCAAGATGGATCGCCGCCGCGGCAACATCGTGGTGTCTCGCCGTACCGTGCTCGAAGAGAGCCGCGCCGAACAGCGTTCGGAAATCGTGCAGAACCTCGAAGAAGGCCAGGTTGTCGAAGGCGTCGTCAAGAACATCACCGATTACGGTGCGTTCGTCGACCTCGGCGGCATCGACGGCCTGCTGCATGTCACCGACATGGCATGGCGCCGCGTCAACCATCCGACCGAAATCCTCAACATCGGTCAGACGGTCAAGGTGCAGATCATCCGCATCAACCAGGAAACCCACCGTATCTCGCTCGGCATGAAGCAGCTCGAGAGCGATCCGTGGTCCGAGATCGGCACCAAGTTCCCGATCGGCAAGAAGATCAAGGGCACCGTCACCAACATCACCGACTACGGCGCGTTCGTCGAGCTGGAGCCGGGCATCGAGGGTCTCATCCACGTTTCGGAAATGTCGTGGACGAAGAAGAACGTGCATCCAGGCAAGATCCTGTCGACGACCCAGGAAGTCGACGTGGTGGTGCTCGAAGTCGATCCGGCCAAGCGCCGCATCTCGCTCGGCCTCAAGCAGACGCTCGAGAATCCGTGGCAGGCTTTCGCCTCTAGCCATCCGGTCGGCAGCCAGGTCGAGGGCGAGGTCAAGAACAAGACCGAGTTCGGCCTGTTCATCGGCCTCGAAGGCGACGTGGACGGCATGGTGCACCTTTCCGACCTCGACTGGACCCGTCCGGGCGAGCAGGTCATCGAAGAGTACAATCGCGGCGACATGGTCAAGGCGCAGGTGCTCGACGTCGACATCGACAAGGAGCGCATCTCGCTCGGCATCAAGCAGCTGGCCAAGGATACGGTCGGCGAAGCGGCGACTTCAGGCGAACTGCGCAAGAACGCGGTCGTCACCTGCGAAGTCATCGGCGTCAAGGATGGCGGTCTGGAAGTGCGGCTGGTCGACAGCGGTATCGAAACCTTCATCAAGCGCTCCGACCTGAGCCGTGACCGCGACGAGCAGCGCCCCGAGCGCTTCACCGTCGGCCAGAAGGTCGATGCCCGCGTCATCGCCTTCGACAAGAAGACCCGCAAGCTGCAGGTCTCGATCAAGGCGCTGGAAATCGCCGAAGAGAAGGAAGCGGTCGCTCAGTACGGCTCGACCGACTCCGGCGCTTCGCTGGGCGACATCCTGGGTGCCGCGCTGAAGAAGCAGGGCAGCTAAGTCTTCGCACCGCGAAGCCTTCGCACAGGCTCCAAAACAAAACCCCGCCGGAGCGATCCGGCGGGGTTTTTTTTTGACCTAGGTAAAGGTTGGAAAGTTACGCCCTGCCGTAAAGCGGCACCAGCGTGCCGCTCATCGCCTGATTGGCCGGCGAGGCGAGATAGGCGATGGCCTCGGCGGCGGCTTCGAGGCTGACCCATCTTGTGACATCGGCATCCGGCATATCGGCGCGGTTTGCCGGCGTATCTAGCGTCGACGGCGCCACGGCATTGACCAGGATGCCCTTGTGCTTCAGCTCTTCGGCCATCGCCACCGTCATGGCTGCCACCGCCGCCTTGCTGGCGGCGTAAGCGACCATGCCGGCGCCGCGCCGCGGATCGAGCCCGGCGCGCGCGGTGACGTTGACGATGCGGCCCGCCGTGTCCGACGACAGCATCGAGCGGATCGCGGCGCGGCAGCACAGGAAGGCGGTGCGCGCATTGGTGTCCATCATCTCGGCAAAGGACGCCGACTCGATCTTTTCAACAGGCGCCGAGGTGAAGCCGCCAGCCAGATGGATCGAGCCCCAAAGGCCCGGAACCTGGCTATAGAACGCTTCGACCTTCGCGGGGTCCGAGAGATCGACGTTGTGCACCAGCTGGACACGGTCATGCGAGGTTAAGGGGAAATGCGTAGGGGCGGCGGCATGAGCATTGGGCACATGGCAGATCGCGCCGTCGCTCAGCAGTTTGCCGACAACCGCACCGCCGAGCGCACCGGTCCCACCAGTCACGACGATATGCTTGCCTTCAAGTGTTTCCGTCATCTTGGACGCTCCTGTCATTTTTTTATCGTTAGGTCATTTCTGTGCCGCCGACGCGAAGCGTCGCGCCTTTTGCGCCATCACTCAATTGACATCTCGACATGGCAGTTGTCGCGTCTTTGCATGCGTCCGACACTTCAGCCGTGGCCCGCCAAAACGGGAAACCCGCGCTTCAGTCAACTGTGATTTCGATGACGCGCGGCAGTCCGGTGGCCCGGGCGCGCTTCAGCGCGTCCGCGAGAGCGTCGATATCGGCAAGCCGTTCGGCGCCGATGCCATAAGCCTCGGCCAGCTTGCAGAAATCCGGCGGCGCCGGCGATACGCCAACCGGCTCGACGCCGACATCGAGCATCGAGGTTTCGATCTCGCGGTAGCCTCTGTTGTTCCAGACGACGAAGATGACCGGTACCCGCGCGTCGAGCGCGGCGCCCAGTTCCGGCAGCGTGAACTGGAAGCCGCCGTCACCCGTGAGGCAGACGACCGGCGCATCGGGTATCGCAAGGGCCGCGCCAATTGCGGCCGGCGGGCCGTAGCCAAGCGCGCCGAAGCCGGTGGCGGCATTGAACCAACCGCCTGGCCGATCATGGTCGTAATAGAGGTTGGCCGCATAGATCGGCTGCGTCGAATCGCCGACGATGAGCGCGCCCGGCAAAGCGTCGCGGATCATCTCGACGGCGCGCATCTGCCCCTGCAGTGTCGGATTGAGCTCGGCAAAGGCTGCTTTGCGTGTAGTAGCGGCGCGCGACGAACCGCCCTCGCTTGCCCGGACATGGCGGGGTTTCCGAAGCAGCGCTTC
>NZ_RZRR01000341.1:0-5429 GCF_003998555.1 Mesorhizobium sp. M7A.F.Ca.CA.002.09.1.1
GCATCGACCGCGCGGGCGAGCGCGGTGCCCAGCAATCTGTGCGCCTCGGCATCGATGTGAAAGCCGTCCGCCTCGCTGCACGACACCACCGAGCCGGCATCGAAAAAGTGCAGTTCGAGCGAGTCCGCCAGAACCTCGAACTCGAGCGCGAGCAGGCGCGATTTCTCCGGCGCGCCGGCGAATATGGACTTCCATTCCTTGACGTCGTCCTGCATCGGCGGTGGCGCCACGATCATGATCTCGGGCGTCGAGCCGCCCGGACCTGGCGCCAGCTCCTTGATGTCGTAGACGAGGCAGCCGATCCCCATCGCCACTTCCGACGGCGGCTTGTTGAAGCGGATCTTCAGATCGTTGGTGCCGAGCATGATGATGACGAGGTCGAGCGTCGCATGGCTCTGCAGGCAAGGACGAAGATAGGTTCGGCCGTTCTTGTGGGCGCCCTCGATCGGGTCGTCGTGGACGGTGGTGCGGCCGCTCAACCCCTCCTCGATGACATACCAGTCAGGGCCCAGCTGAGAACGCAATATGCCCGGCCAGCGTTCACCCGGACCATAGCGCTCGAGCGGCCCCCTGCCGGGGATCTGGCCGTGCGTGTTGGAGTCGCCGTAGCACAAGACTGATCGCATGTTTTTCCCGCCGGGACAGACTGCGCGCCGAAGCCGGCGAGCGCCATTCATGATGGATAGTGGAGCGGCGAAAGGCAAGCAAGGGAATAGTCATTCAACCTGACTAACTATTGACAGGGCGAATCCGCTGTGCTTCTAAAGTGCCCGGAGGAGTTCTCGACCGTCATCATCGTCCAGCAGAAGTTGGGCTTCGACACGCATGTGTTCGGGGGCGGGAGAATTGCGCGCATCGGTCGGTTTGTGACGGGGGCATGCATTGGGAGAGCGTCTCGTGGCCATACGAATTTGTAGGCCGGAGCAACCACAAGGAGGAGTGTTCAATGTTAGGATTGCTGAAAACCGTCGGCCTGGGGATGCTCGTTGCGTCCACGCTTGCCGTGACGTCCCTGGCGCATGCGCAAGACGTCAAGCTGATGGACGGCGTGGCGCCGCGCCCCGACGACACGCGCATGACCGCCGCCGGTGCGTTCAAGAAGGACCCGCCCTGGGTCATCGGCATGAGCGACTTCGGTGTCAACGCAAACACCTGGACGGTGCAGGTGGCGCATGAGGCGGAGAACGCCGCGGCCAAGGACAAGCGCATCTCGAAATTCATCCTGCTCGATGCCGGCTTCGACCAGAAGAAGCAGGTGGCCGATATCGAGGACCTGATCGCACAGCATGTCGACGCCATCATCGTTCAACCGGTGACCAGCACGTCGGCCAATGCCAGCATCGCCAAGGCGGTCGCCGCCGGCATCCCGGTCATCCTTCACACCGGGCGTATCGATTCCGACGCCTACACCACCGAAATCCAGGGCGGCGCCGAGCACTTCGGCAAGGTCATGGGCGACTGGCTGGTGAAGACCGTCGGCGACAACGGCAAGATCTGGGTCCTGCGTGGCCTGGCCGGCCATCCGGAAGACACCAACCGCTATAACGGCCTCCTGGAATCGCTCAAGGGCACGCATGTGCAGATCATTGCCGAGGAGCATGGCGACTGGCAGTACGACAAGGCCAAGAAGCTGTGCGAGACGCTCTATCTGAACAATCCGCAGGTCGACGGCATCTGGTCGTCCGGCGCCGACATGACGCGCGCCTGCGTCGATGTCTTCAAGCAGTTCGGCACACCCATTCCGCCGATTTCGGGCGAGGGCAACAATGGCTATTTCGGCCAGTGGATTACGGATGGGTTCAAGTCGATCTCTCCGGAATACAGTCCCGCCCAGGGCGCTGCCGGCGTGCGCGCTGCCGTTGCCCTTCTGGAAGGCAAGCAGCTCTACAAGCGCTATGTCTACAATCCCGACGGATGGGACCAGGACAAGGCCAAGAAATACTATCGCGATGACCTGACCGCCAATGTCTGGTGGCCAAGCGAACTGCCGGAAGACAAGCTCAAGGAATATTACGGCAAGAAGTGACGGCGCCGTGGCTGGCGGGGAGTGGACAAACATTCCCCGCAGGCCGTTCCATGTGTCGAATCCGGTTCGTTCGAGGGTTTCGTGACCAATCTTGTCGAGATGTCCCACATTTCGAAGGCATTCGGAGGGAGCAAGGCGCTCCACTCCGTTTCCCTCGACCTCAAGGCGGGCAGCATCCACGCCCTGATGGGCGAGAACGGTGCCGGCAAATCGACGTTGATGAAGATTCTGGCGGGCGTGCATCAGCCCGATTCCGGCGAGATCTTCATGAGCGGCGAGAAGCTCGATCTGAAGTCGCCGCGCGCCGCGCTCGATGCCGGCATTTCGACCGTTTTCCAGGAGCATTCGCTGCTGCCCAATCTGTCGATCGCCGAGAACATGTTCCTCGGCCGGGAGCCGACGACCCGGTTCGGCTCGATCGACTATCCCGCGATGAAAAGCCAGACCGCCAGGGCGCTTGGCGAACTCGGCCTCACGCTCGACCCGTCGCAACTCGTTTCCAACCTGACCATAGCCGAGCGGCAATTCGTCGAGATCGCGCATTGCATCCAGGCCGACGCCAGCGTGCTCATCCTCGATGAGCCGACGGCGGCGCTCAACGCGGCCGATGTCGATGTGCTCAACCGCAACATCCGCCGGCTGCGCGACAAGGGAAAAGCCATCGTCTACATCTCGCATCGCATGGAGGAGATCTTCGAGTTGTGCGACACCGTGACGGTGCTGAAGGATGGCGCACTGGTCGGCACAAGGACGGTGCCCGAGATCACCACCGACGAACTCATCGCCATGATGGTCGGACGCGAACTCCAGGACCTTTTTCCCGATCGTACGGGCGATGTAGGCGATGAGATACTGCGCGTCGAAAACCTCAAGATCACCGAGACATCGCAGCCGCTGTCGCTGACTTTGCACAAGGGCGAGATCGTCGCCCTGGCCGGGCTGGAAGGGCAGGGCCAGCAGCGCTTCCTGCGATCGCTGATTGGCCGCTACCATCCCTTCGCCGGGACGATTTCCATCAACGGCAAGGCGCTGAAGATGCCGCTCCCGGCGTCGGCGGGCGTTCGGTATTTGCAGCAGCTGAAGGTCGGCTTCGTTCCCGAGGACCGCAAGGAAGAGGGGCTCTTCCTCGCTTTGCCGATCGCCCACAACATCGCCATCGGATTGCATTCGAGGCGCCCGGAACTTGCGCCGGCGCGGCCATATCGAAACGTCATCGCCCGCATGATGGAGGTCATGAACATAAAGGCGGCGGGCCTGTCGGCTGCGGTCGGTTCGCTGTCGGGCGGCAACCAGCAAAAGGTTCTGCTCGGCCGCTACCTTGCCGCCGATCTCGATCTTCTGCTGGTCGAAGAGCCGACGCGCGGCGTCGACATCGGCGCCAAGTCCGAGATCTACCATCTTCTGCGGGACTTCACCGCGAAGGGCGGCGCGGTGCTGGTGCTGTCGCGCGAGACGATCGAGCTGATCGGGCTCTGCGACCGCATCTACGTCGTCCATCACGACACGATCGTGGCCGAAATGCCGGCAGCGCAGGCGAGCGAACACAAGATTCTCGACGCGGCCCTCATGGGCGGCTCCACGCGCCAGCATTAGGGGCCTGCCATGGTTCGTTCGGTTTTCAACATCCTGAATGGCCGGAACACGCGGCAGGGCCTGTGGGGCCTGCCGCTGCTGGTCGCCTTGCTCATTTCGCTGTGGCTGACCGTCGAGACGACGCAGTTCGCCACGGCCGAAAACCTCTTCAACCTGGTTGCCCAGGCGATGCCGCTGATCATCGCGGCGATCGGACAGCTCGTCGTCGTGCTCATCGGCGGGCTCG
This sequence comes from Mesorhizobium sp. M7A.F.Ca.CA.002.09.1.1, assembly GCF_003998555.1. Taxonomy (NCBI): domain Bacteria; kingdom Pseudomonadati; phylum Pseudomonadota; class Alphaproteobacteria; order Hyphomicrobiales; family Phyllobacteriaceae; genus Mesorhizobium; species Mesorhizobium sp. M7A.F.Ca.CA.002.09.1.1. Next base: position 3,846 of record NZ_RZRR01000341.1, read on the forward strand.
ACCTGTCGGTCGGCTCGGTCATCAGCTTCACCACCGCGGTGCTGGCGCTCGACCAGCCAGCGATTGTGTTGATCCCGGCGGTCTTCGTGCTGGCGGCAGTCATCGGGCTGATCAACGGTCTGGCGATCACCCGTTTCAACGTCCATCCGATCATCGCGACGCTGTCGACGCAGTACATCGTGCTCGGCATCACGCGCATCCTGCGGCCCGTCTCCGGCGGCACGGTGCCGGAGATCGTCATCGATGCCGTCTCGGGCAGTTTCCTCGGCATTCCCTATCCGGTTTTCTGGGGCATCGTCGTGATCCTGGCAGCGTGGAAACTGCTCTACGGATCCCGGTACGGGCTGCATCTGTTTGCGATTGGCGGCGGCATCGCGTCCGGCGCCGAGAGTGCTGCCCGCAATTTCGGCGTCTCCGACCGCCGCAACATCATCCTCGCCTATGTGATCTGTTCCTGTTTCGCAGCCGTTGCCGGTGTCTTCCTCGCCGGGCGCATCGTGTCGGGCGATCCGAATGTCGGGCTGCTTTTCGAACTCGATACCGTCACCGCCGTGGCGCTTGGAGGCACCCAGCTTTCCGGTGGCATAGGCAGCCTGCACGGCACCGTGATCGGCGCGCTGGTCATGGCGCTGCTGGCCAATGGCATGAACCTCGCCAACGTCTCGCCGTTCGTCCAGACCGCGATCAAGGGCGGCATCCTGCTGGCGGTGGTCGGGCTGCAATCCCGCAAGAAGATGGGGCTCTGAAAGATGGCTGCCGTTCTCGCAAATCCGATCGCCCGGCGCCTGCTGCGCATACCGCCGTCCTATTTTGTCTTCCTCGTGCTGCTGGCCACGCTGTGGATCGCACGGCCGAACATGCTCAACCTCAACATCATGGGTATCTTCGTCAGGCAGATCGTCCCGCTCGGCATCCTGGTTCTGGGGCAGCTCGTCGTCATGCGGGTGAAGTCGATCGACCTTTCCGGCGGCGGCATCATCCTGCTCATCAACTATTTCATTTCGTCGGGCACTTTCCCCGGCGCGTCGATGCCTTTCTTCGTCGTGCTGGCGCTCGGTACCGGCCTCGTCATCGGCCTGTTCAACGGCTTCATGATAGGGAGCCGGCGGGTGTCGGCGGTCATCGTCACGCTGGCGGTCAGCATCATCCTGGTCGGGCTGGTGCAGTTCCTGTCGAGCGGCAATCCGCCCGGCGATGTGCCGAAGCTGTTCAACGACCTCTACAACACGAAATTCCTGTCGGTTCCGACGCCGGTGCTGTTCTGGGTCCTGCTGACCGCTTTGGTGTGGCTGCTGCTGTCGCGGACCGTCTTTGGCCGCTACGTCGCCTCGGTCGGGGAGAATGCCGAAGCCGCGCATTTTTCCGGCGTGCCGGTCCAGCGCACGGTGATCCTTGCGCACACGCTCGCCGGCCTGATCGCGGCGATCGCGGCCCTGGTACAGACCGGTTCGATCGCCGTCGGCAGCGTCCGTGTCGGCCTCGACCTGCCGATCCTGGCGGTCGCGGCAACGATCCTCGGCGGCGTCGTCTTCGGTCGCGGCGACGGTGGCGTCTGGGGACCTTTCTTCGGGGCGTTGTGCTTTG
>NZ_RZRR01000342.1:0-5421 GCF_003998555.1 Mesorhizobium sp. M7A.F.Ca.CA.002.09.1.1
ACCAAGGCCAGCGCAACTAGGCGCAAAGCTCCGTTGGGAACAGGAGCCAGCGGTGGCGTGGAAGCCTCTGAGTCCTCAAACTCGCCCATGGAAATCCGGGCGGCCTGCTCCAGTCTGTTCATGTCGGCAACCGTCAAGGCATTCCTCCCACCATGCTGTAAATCCTGCTGCGGAAATGTTCGGTGATGCAACAAGTTCCAGCGGTATCTGGGAAAAACAGCATCTGCTTTTATGGTGAACGGCGGGTTAAGGAAGGTCGCTCAATCCGTCTCGAAATTGCCGTGCGGAACGACAAGGCGGTATTCAAGGCGGCCAGCCGCGATTTCGAGCGTCGCCGTTCCGTTCAGTGACGCCGGCACGACCCGTTCGAGTGCGACGCTGCCGAAGCGCTTCTCGCTACGCCTGACATCACTGGCGCCGATTGCCTCCGCCCATGTCAGGGACAGGGAGGTTCCCGTGTCGTCGGCGGTCAGGTTGGCTGTAACATTGACGTACCCGCCGGGCCGCGACAGGGCGCCGTAGCTCACCGAATTGACGGCGAGTTCATGCATCGCAAGGCCGATATGCAAGGCAGCGTTGGGATTGAGATAGGGGTTTGCCCCCTGAAACCTCAGGCTCCGAACCGGATCGCCGCCATAGCGGCCAACCTGGCCCGATACGAGTTCGCGAAGTGCTGCACCCCGCCAGTTGGAAGAGGTCACGAGATCCTGGGACGAGGCCAGCGATTGCAGCCGGCCGCGAAAGCGTGTCAGGAAATCGCCGATGCTGTCGGAGTAGCGGCCGGTCTGGGTGGCTATGCTCTGGATGATCGCCAGCAGGTTTTTCGAGCGATGGCTCACCTCTCGCAACAGCGTCGTCAGGGTCTGCTCGCGGCGCTTCTGCTCCGTCGTCTCGACCATCGTGGTGACGACGCCTTGCACGGTGCCACCATCGCCGTGATCGGCATCGATCCACACCTCGAACCAGCGGCTGCCATCCTCGACGGGAACGCTGATCTCGAGACGTTGGGGGTTGCCGGATGCAATGACGTCGCGCTTGGCCGCGCCGATGCGGTCGGCCTGCGCCTCCGGCAGGATGCCGATGCTGTCGGCGGTGTCCGAAACCCAGGGCGCACGCATGTTGCGCGCCCATACGGTTTTCATCTCGCGATCCTGGTAGAGAACGGAAATGCCGGCATTGTGCAACGCGTGAAGAAGAGCACGGCCGAGCTGCATGCCGCTGTCGGCGGGATGGAGGGCGATGACTTCATCGCTTTGCACGGCGTCTTTCCTGTTTCCGGTCCTGGAACCCATCGGCCAATCTGTCCACCCAATTCAGGCTGAACGGCTCATCGTTGAATGGGTTCCAAACAGGTTTCCGGAAAACCCGCCGCCAAAAACGGTCCGCCGGACGGCGTCCTTTGAGGGACACCGCCCGGCGGTGGCTGGAAACCGTTTGAGGGGTGCGGCTTCCAGTGTTCGGCCGTCCGTCCTTACGAAGCCCGTTTGAACAGGCCCGCAAGAAGCGAAATGACCAGGAAGGCGAGGAAGATGAAAAACAATATCTGCGCTATGCCGGCGGAGGTACCGGCGATGCCGCCGAAACCAAGCGCGCCGGCGATGATGGCAACGACGAGAAATACGAGCGCCCAGTAAAGCATGATCCATCTCCTTCGAATGGTGCGATGAAAACGTGGGTGGTTGCGGTTTGTTCCCACCCTTTGCCGAAAAAGACCGTGCTTGCAAATCGTTCGAGCGGAACCGCAGGAATTCACCGTCGCCGCCCGGGTGCATCAGGCGGCACGAAGTGACGAATTGATCATCTGGAGAGATTCGGGAGCGAGGCTATCGCCTTGGGTTCGTCAATTCCTCCACTCCCAATTCCCGACTATGCGGCGGCTTTCGCCTGCCGGTCAAAGAACAGTGCCTGGCTGATCAGCGCCTTGACCATGTCGGGATTGAACGGCTTGGTGACCAGGAAGGCCGGTTCCGGTCGTTCCCCAGTCAACAGGCGCTCGGGGAAGGCGGTGATGAAGATGACCGGCACCGACGTCGATGACAGGATTTCGTTCACGGCCTCGATGCCGGAACTGCCGTCGGCAAGCTGGATGTCGGCCAGCACCATCTTCGGCCGCGTCTTGCCGAACATCATCACTGCCTCGGCATGGGTGCGCGCCGTTCCAACGACGCGGTGCCCCAGGCTCTCGACCATTTCTTCGATATCCATGGCGATCAGCGGTTCATCCTCGATGATCAGAACGTCGGTTGCCACCTGACGGGATATCTCGTTGCTCGCCTGCGCAAGCAGCTCTGAAAACTCCTGGTCACCGACGTCAAGGATCTCAGCCGCTTCCTCCTCGCTGAAGCCTTCGACCGCCACGAGCAGGAAGGCCTGACGGGGCCGCGGCGCGATCGCATTCAGATTGGCGGCGGTGCGCTGTTCCCACGCCGATTGCGCCTGTTCCTGTGGAACGCGGATGGCGACCGATGTGAAAAGCTTGGCGAAAACCTTGTACAGCGCGATGCGGTCGCTCGATGCTTCGGGAAATATCTCGATATCGGCGATGATGGCTTCAAGCATCGCAGCGACCAGCGCGTCACCACTCTCTTGCGACCCGGAAACAGCCCGCGAGAAGCGGCGCAGGAAGGGCAGATGTGGTGCGATGGTGGCGGATAAGCTCATGGTAAGACGTCTCCCTCAGAATGACGCGATTGCGTAGCAGGTCAAGCTGACTGCAAGCCGTGATAACGCGGATTTTTTGAAAAAGTTCCACCTCGACGGAACAAAAGCCGGGGAGTGGCGTTTGTGGTGGGGATGGGCAACCAGACGAGGGCGCCGCTTGCGTTGTGTTGAGTACGGTAAGAGCGGCTTGAGCGCTGGGAATACAAGGGCAAAATGAAGGATATGACGAAAGATATTCTGACTGGCGCCGAGAGCAGGCGCCGGAACGGTTCTGGTGACGCTCTTGGGCCGAACTCCGAAATCGGACGCAAACTCAAACAATATTACGACGCGCTGGTCTCCGACGATGTGCCGGATCGCTTTTCCCAGTTGCTTAGCCAACTGGAACAGGCTGAACCCGCACAGAAGAAGGACTGAGGCATGGCCGCGGTCTCACAAGGCTTCAAGACTGATCTGCTTGGGGCAATCCCAAGTCTGCGCGCGTTTGCCGTGTCGCTGACGCAAAATGCCGATAAAGCCGACGACCTCGTCCAGGAAACACTCGTCAAGGCTTGGGACAAGCATGAGAGCTTCCAGCCCGGCACCAATCTCAAGGCCTGGCTTTTCACCATCCTGCGCAACGAGTTCTATTCGCAAATGCGCAAGCGCGGGCGCGAAGTGCAGGACAGCGACGGTATCATGACGGCCAGGCTTGCCGTTCATCCGGCCCAGCACGGTCAACTCGACCTGAAGGACTTTCGCGGGGCGCTGGAGCAGTTGCCGGAGGACCAACGCGAAGCCATCATCCTCATCGGCGCATCTGGTTTCTCCTACGAGGAGGCCGCGGAGATCTGCGGCTGCGCGGTGGGGACGATCAAGAGCCGCGTCAGCCGAGCCCGTACCCGCTTGCAGGAGATCCTGAAAATATCAGGTGAGGACGAGTATGGTCCGGACGCGATTTCGGCCCAGGTAACGAGTTCGCCGGCGAGCTGACCGCGATCGCGTCTCAAGCGCGTCCGCAGGCCGCCGCGACCGCTTGCACCAGGTCTTCGCCTGAGTAGGGTTTGCCAACCAGCCTGACGCCCGGAAACGATGCCTTGATTTCATCGGCATCCGAATAGCCGGACGCAAACACGAAAGGTATGCCTGCCGCGCGCAGCCCGGAAGCGAAATCGATCGTCGAGGCGCCGCCCAGCATCAAGTCGACAATGGCTGCATCGAATCGCGTGGCGACTTCCCGGCCATCGACCTCGGTCAGGTCACGGGCGATCACCACCTCATCGGCGCCATGATCGCGGCAAAGTTGCTCGACATCCATGGCGATGAGAAATTCGTCCTCCAAAACGAGAATCCGCAATCCGTCAAGCAATGTGGGCACAGGCAAAGACTCCTTGAAACGCCGGAGTCATGATCGCTAATTGGCTTGATGTCATTTAAAAAAGACATGTGGCCAGCGGGCGGAACCTCAATCCTTGCAACGCGTTGAAACGCGGCTCTCCAAGAGCGGCTTTCGAAGGGGGTCGAGCGGGCTTTCGAAGGGGGCGAAATGTCAGTCCAGAACAATAACGCTTTCTCCAGCCGCCAATATCCTTGCGAGAACTGCCCATTGCGGCCGTTGCCGGTTTTCCGCGACTTCGAAGAACAGGAGCTGGCCTTCATCAGCAAATTCAAGAAGGGTGAACTCGCGGTCGATAAGGGCGACACGGTGCTGGTGGAGGGAAGCCATAGCGCCCATCTCTACACCGTGCTCTCCGGCTGGGCGTTTCGCTACAAGCTGCTGCGGGACGGCCGTCGCCAGATCCTCAATTATCTCATGCCCGGGGATCTGATCGGCCTGCAAGGCAGTGTGATGGGCGAGATGCAGCATTCCGTCGAGGCACTCTCACCGATGCTGCTGTGTGTTTTCGAGCGCGAATATCTGCACGAGCTGTACCGCAATCATCCCGGGCTGGCCTACGACATCACCTGGATCGCATCGCGCGAGGAGCGGATGCTGGACGAGAATCTGCTCAGCCTCGGGCGCCGCAGTGCGATCGAGCGCGCCGCCTATCTCATCGCCTTCATCGGCAGCCGGGCCAAGGTCGTCGGACTGAATGGCAGCCAATCCGTCCAGATACCGATCACGCAGCAGCACATTGCCGATACGCTCGGCCTGTCGCTGGTTCACACCAACAAGACGATCCGCAAGCTGATGGATCGCAAGCTGATCGTCTGGCGCGACGGCGGCTGCGCGGTCTCCGACAATGAAGGGCTCAAGCGGCTCGCCGGCTGGGAAGGGCTGGGCGAGGCGCGCCGGCCACTAATCTGAGGAAGCGTCTTTTTGCGAAGCCGGCGGATCGGGTGCGCGCCGATGCGTTTTCGGCTACTTTGTCCGCAGTGGCGGAACCATGAGGTGCGCAGCGCGTTTGAAACCGAGCAATCACAAGGAGTTAAGCCATGGCCACTGCCGCAGGAAAGACCGCAACCGACGCCCGTGCAAATGCGGACCTGGAAGCCGACATCAGGCAGTTGAAGGCCGACATCGACAAGCTCACCAAACAACTGGCCAAGACCGGCGAGCATGGCTATGGCACCGCGCGCCGTGCAGCGACAGAAGGGGTCGAGCAGTTGCGCGCGCAGGGCGAAGCAGCCTTTGACAGCTTGCGCAGCAATGCCAAGGACATCGAAGCGCAGATGATGGCAAGCGTGCGTGAAAAGCCGGTGACGTCACTGGCAATCGCCGCTGGCGTCGGCTTCCTTTTCGCGCTCATCGCGCGTCGCTAGTCGCGCTACAGATGGGAA
>NZ_RZRR01000343.1:0-5409 GCF_003998555.1 Mesorhizobium sp. M7A.F.Ca.CA.002.09.1.1
GATCAGGCCAACGACCAATTTTCTCTCACCTCTTTCCTCTATGGCGGCAATGCCGATTACATCGACGCGCTTTATGCCGCCTATGAGGACGATCCAGCCTCGGTCAATCCCGAATGGCAGGAGTTCTTCGCCGGGCTGAAAGACGATTCCGGCGATGTGCGCAGGAACGCCAAGGGCGCCTCCTGGGCCAAGCCCTCCTGGCCGCTGCAGGCCAATGGCGAACTGGTGTCGGCGCTCGACGGCAATTGGGGCATCGTCGAGAAGACGATCGAAAAGAAGGTCAAGGACAAGGCGGTCACCAATGGCGTCGTCCTGTCCGACGCCGACGTGCACCAGGCGACGCGCGATTCGGTGCGCGCCATCATGATGATCCGCGCCTACCGCATGCGCGGCCATCTGCACGCCAATCTCGATCCGCTCGGCATCGCCAAGCCGCTCGAGGATTACAACGAGCTGTCGCCGGAAAACTACGGCTTCACCGAAGCCGATTACGACCGGCCGATCTTCCTCGACAATGTGCTGGGGCTTGAATTCGGCAGCATCCGGCAGATGCTGGAAATCCTGACCCGCACCTATTGCTCCACGCTCGGCGTCGAGTTCATGCATATTTCCGACCCTGAGGAAAAGGCCTGGATCCAGGCGCGCATCGAGGGTGCCGACAAGGAGATCACCTTCACCGCCGCCGGCAAGAAGGCGATCCTGCAGAAGCTGGTCGAGGCTGAAGGCTTCGAGCAGTTCATCGACGTCAAGTACAAGGGCACCAAGCGCTTCGGCCTCGATGGCAGTGAGGCGCTGATCCCGGCGCTGGAGCAGATCGTCAAGCGCGGCGGCCAGCTCGGCATGAAGGAAATCGTGCTCGGCATGGCGCATCGCGGCCGGCTGAACGTGCTCTCCCAGGTGATGGCCAAGCCGCACCGCGCCATCTTCCACGAGTTCAAGGGCGGCTCTGCGGCACCCGATGAGGTCGAAGGCTCGGGCGACGTCAAGTACCATCTCGGCGCCTCGTCGGACCGCGAGTTCGACGGCAACAAGGTGCATCTGTCCTTGACCGCCAACCCCTCGCATCTGGAAATCGTCGATCCGGTGGTGATGGGCAAGGCGCGCGCCAAGCAGGATTATCTGTTCGGCCGCAGCCGCGAGGAAATCGTGCCGCTGGAAGAGCGCGCCAAGGTGCTGCCGCTCTTGCTGCATGGCGATGCCGCCTTCGCCGGTCAGGGCGTGATCGCCGAGATCCTCGGCCTGTCCGGCCTGCGCGGCCACCGCGTCGCCGGCACGCTGCATTTCATCATCAACAACCAGATTGGTTTCACCACCAACCCGCGCTTTTCGCGCTCCTCGCCCTATCCGTCCGACGTCGCCAAGATGATCGAAGCACCGATCTTCCACGTCAATGGCGACGACCCGGAAGCCGTGGTGCACGCCACCAAGGTGGCGATCGAGTTTCGCATGAAGTTTTTCAAGCCTGTTGTGGTCGATATGTTCTGCTATCGCCGCTTCGGCCACAATGAGGGCGACGAACCGGCCTTCACCCAGCCGATCATGTACCGCAACATCCGCAACCACAAGACGACGGTGCAGATCTATGGCGACCGGCTGATCGCCGAGGGTCACCTCACCCAGGCCGAGCTCGACCAGTTGAAAGCCGACTGGCGGGCGCATCTGGAATCCGAATGGGAAGTCGGCCAGCACTACAAGCCCAACAAGGCTGACTGGCTCGACGGCGCCTGGTCGGGCCTGCGCACTGCCGACAACCAGGACGAACAGCGGCGCGGCAAGACCGCCGTGCCGGTCAAGACACTGAAGGAAATCGGCAGGAAGCTGACCGAGGTGCCGAAGGACTTCGAGGCGCACAAGACGATCATCCGCTTCCTCGAAAACCGCCGCCAGGCGATCGAGTCCGGCGAAGGCATCGACTGGTCGACGGCCGAGGCGCTGGCCTTCGGCGCCATCCTGCTCGACGGCAATCCGATCCGCCTGTCGGGGCAGGATTCCGAACGCGGCACCTTCTCGCAGCGCCATTCCGTGCTCTACGACCAGCGCGACGAGACCCGCTACATCCCGCTCAACAATCTGTCGGCGGCTCAGGCCGGCTACGAAGTCATCAACTCGATGCTGTCGGAAGAGGCGGTTCTGGGCTTCGAATACGGCTACAGCCTGGCCGAGCCAAAGGCGTTGACCTTGTGGGAAGCGCAGTTCGGCGACTTCGCCAACGGCGCCCAGGTGGTGTTCGACCAGTTCATCTCGTCAGGCGAACGCAAGTGGCTCAGAATGTCGGGCCTCGTCTGCCTCTTGCCGCATGGCTATGAAGGCCAGGGTCCGGAACATTCCTCGGCCCGGCTCGAACGCTTCCTGCAGCTTTGCGCCGAAGACAACATGCAAGTCGCCAACTGCACCACGCCGGCCAACTACTTCCACATATTGCGCCGGCAGCTGAAGCGCGACTTCCGCAAGCCGCTGATTCTGATGACGCCGAAGTCGCTGCTGCGCCACAAGCGCGCGGTGTCGACGCTGCCGGAAATTTCGGGCGAAAGCTCGTTCCACCGGTTGCTGTGGGACGATGCGCAGCTGCTTTCCGGACAAGCGATCAAGCTGGTCAAGGATTCCAAGATCCGCCGCGTCGTGCTGTGTTCGGGCAAGGTCTATTACGACCTCTATGAGGAGCGCGAGAAGCGCGGCATCAACGACATCTATCTGCTGCGCGTCGAGCAGCTTTACCCGTTCCCGGCCAAGGCGCTGATCACCGAACTGTCGCGGTTCCGCAATGCCGAGATGGTGTGGTGCCAGGAGGAGCCCAAGAACATGGGCGCCTGGTCGTTCATCGACCCGTATCTGGAATGGGTGCTGGCGCATATCGACGCCAAGCATCAGCGGGTGCGCTACACCGGCCGTCCGGCCGCCGCCTCGCCGGCGACCGGACTGATGTCGAAGCATCTCGCCCAGCTCGCCGCCTTGCTCGAAGACGCGCTTGGTGAATAGAGAAGATCTGGGCGAACAACAGAACCGAAAGAAAACGGACAGGCACAATGGCTACCGAAATCCGCGTTCCCACTCTCGGCGAATCCGTCACTGAAGCGACCGTCGGCAAATGGTTCAAGAAGGTTGGCGATACAATCGCCGCCGATGAACCGCTGGTCGAGCTCGAGACCGACAAGGTGACGGTGGAGGTGCCTGCCGCCGCCGCCGGCACGCTGGGTGAGATCACCGTCAAGGAAGGCGAGACGGTCGGTGTCGGCGCGCTGCTGGGGTCGATTTCGGCAGGCGGCGCGGCTCCCGCCACGAAGCCGCAAGCGGTGTCGCAGGCCTCGTCGCCGGATGCGGCATCGACCGGCAAGCAGGCCGCGGCCGAGACCGCCAAGATCGCCGGCGATGCCGGCCCGGTCGAGCCGCGCACCATGCCACCGGCACCGGCCGCGGCGAAACTGATCGCCGAAAGCAATCTCTCGGTCGACCAGATCTCCGGTTCGGGAAAGCGCGGCCAGGTGCTGAAAGGTGACGTGCTCGACGCCATCTCCAAGGGCGCGCCGTCGCAGCCGGCCGAGACACCGAAAGCAGCACCGGCACCGGTTGCCGTGCGGGCGCCGTCCGCGGGCGACGATGCATCGCGCGAGGAGCGCGTGCGCATGACCAAATTGCGCCAGACCATCGCGCGCCGCCTCAAGGAAGCGCAGTCGACCGCAGCCATGCTGACCACCTTCAACGAGGTCGACATGTCAGCGGTGATGGCGCTGCGCACCAAGTACAAGGACGTGTTCGAGAAGAAGCACGGCGTGAAGCTCGGCTTCATGGGCTTCTTCACCAAAGCCGTCACCCACGCCCTGAAGGAAATCCCCTCGGTCAATGCCGAGATCGACGGCACCGACATCATCTTCAAGAACTATGCCCATATCGGCGTCGCCGTGGGCACCGAAAAGGGCCTTGTCGTGCCGGTGGTGCGCGATGCCGACCAGATGTCGATCGCCGAGATCGAGAAGGACATCGGCCGGCTGGGCATCGCCGCGCGCGACGGCAAGCTGTCGGTCGCCGACATGCAGGGCGGCACGTTTACGATTTCCAACGGTGGCGTCTACGGGTCGCTGATGTCGACGCCGATCCTAAACGCGCCGCAGTCGGGCATTCTGGGCATGCACAAGATCCAGGACCGGCCGGTCGTAGTGGGCGGCCAGATCGTGATCCGGCCGATGATGTACCTGGCGCTCAGCTACGATCACCGCATCGTCGACGGCAAGGAAGCGGTGACCTTCCTGGTCCGCGTCAAGGAAAGCCTGGAGGATCCGGAACGGCTGGTGCTTGATCTCTGAGGTCTGGTGCTGATCCGGCTGTTGGAATGTGTGCCGGAGGAAGGGATCTGCGCGGCAGAATGACGACCCGTTCCCTTAGCCTTTCCAAGGTGCTTTCGATCGCATCGATCGCGGCCGGCATGGTGCTGGCCGCTGCCGGCGCTCACGCCGCCTGTCCGATCGAGCTCGCTGTCTATGGCGATACACAGAGCGGCAGCGAGATCGACTTCACGCCGACCGGCACCTCGGCGACCGTCACCAACACCTTCCGCATGATTCTCGACAATGATGTGGTGCTCAACGGCATCGTCATGTGGAATGAAGGCGTATCGCGGCCGAACGGTGCGCTGATGCACAAATGCCCCGAGGGCGACGTCACCGGCGAGGAGCTTGCCGCCTGCACGCCCTGGCACGGCGTCATCTACACGGCGGATGAAAAGGGCAACATCGGACTGCTGCCGGCTGAAGGCGTCGAAGCGCCGAAGACGCTGATCCTGCCGGACCTCGGGTCGGCGTTGCGCCAATCCAGCGCCTATGGCGGCAGCGGATTTTCGAAAGTGCCGTGGGATGTGTTTGCCTTGAAGGGATGCCAGGAATGAGCGGGACGCAAAAGGTGCTGCTGGTCACCGGCGGCAGCCGCGGCATCGGCGCCGCGATCTGCCGGCTCGGATCGAAGGCCGGCTACCGGGTCGCGGTCAACTACGCTTCGAACCAGGAGGCCGCCAAGGCGCTGGTCGCCGAGATCGAGGCCGCCGGCGGCGAGGCTTTCGCGGTCAAGGGCGATGTCGGCAAGGAGTCCGATATCGTGGCCATGTTCGAGGCCGTCGACCGCGCCTATGGACGGCTCGATGCCTTCGTCAACAATGCCGGCATCGTCGACGTCAAGGCGCGCGTCGACGAGATGGATGTTTCGCGGCTGGAGCGCATGATGCGCATCAATGTCGTCGGCTCGTTCCTCTGCGCCCGCGAGGCGGTGAAGCGCATGTCGACCCGTCATGGCGGGTCGGGCGGATCCATCGTCAACATCTCGTCGGCCGCGGCGACATTGGGCTCGCCGGGCGAATATGTCGATTATGCCGCCTCCAAGGGCGCCATCGACACCTTCACCGTCGGGCTCGCCCGTGAGGTGGCG
>NZ_RZRR01000344.1:0-5377 GCF_003998555.1 Mesorhizobium sp. M7A.F.Ca.CA.002.09.1.1
TTATCTGACCGTATCGGCTGTTCTGTTCACGCTCGGCGTGTTCGGCATCTTCCTGAACCGCAAGAACGTCATCGTCATCCTGATGTCGGTCGAGCTGATCCTGCTGGCGGTCAACATCAACTTCGTCGCCTTTTCGGCAGCACTCGGCGATCTGGTCGGCCAGGTGTTCGCGCTGTTCGTGCTGACGGTCGCGGCGGCCGAAGCCGCCATCGGACTTGCCATTCTCGTCGTCTTCTTCCGCAACCGCGGCTCGATCGCGGTCGAAGACGTGAACATGATGAAGGGTTGACGGAACCACCATGTATCAGGCCATCGTCTTCCTTCCCCTGCTCGGCTTCCTGATCGTCGGCCTGTTCGGCACGTCGCTCGGCGCCAAGGCGTCCGAATACATCACCTCGGGTTTCCTGGTGATCGCGGCCGTGCTGTCGTGGGTCGCGTTCTTCACCGTCGGTTTCGGCCATGGCGAGGTGTTCACCGTGCCCGTGCTGCGCTGGATACAGTCGGGTGGGCTGGAAGCGTCCTGGGCGCTGCGGATCGACACGCTGACGGTGGTCATGCTGGTGGTGGTCAACACCGTGTCGGCGCTGGTCCACATCTATTCGATCGGCTACATGCACCACGATCCGAACCGGCCGCGCTTCTTCGCTTATCTGTCGCTGTTCACCTTCGCCATGCTGATGCTGGTGACGGCGGACAACCTCGTGCAGATGTTTTTCGGCTGGGAAGGGGTGGGGCTGGCGTCCTATCTGCTGATCGGCTTCTGGTACAAGAAGCCGTCGGCCAATGCCGCGGCAATCAAGGCCTTTGTCGTCAACCGCGTCGGCGATTTCGGCTTCGCGCTCGGCATCTTCGGCGTGTTCGTGCTGTTCGGCTCGGTCAATCTGGGCACCATCTTCGCCAATGCGGCGACGTTCATCCCGGCCGAAGGTGCACCGCAGGGTGCCGCGGTGCTGACTTTCCTTGGCCATGCGCTGGACAAGCAGGCGGCCATGACGATCGTCTGCCTGCTCCTGTTCATGGGCGCCATGGGCAAGTCGGCGCAAGTGCCGCTGCACACCTGGCTGCCGGACGCCATGGAAGGCCCGACGCCGGTTTCGGCCCTGATCCATGCCGCCACCATGGTGACGGCGGGCGTGTTCATGCTGGCGCGGTTGTCGCCGCTGTTCGAACTGTCGCATTCGGCGCTGACGGTCGTGACCTTCATCGGTGCCTTCACGGCCTTCTTCGCGGCCACCGTCGGTCTCGTCCAGAACGACATCAAGCGCGTCATCGCCTATTCGACCTGCTCGCAGCTCGGTTACATGTTCGTGGCGCTCGGCGTCGGCGCCTATGGCGCGGCGATCTTCCACCTGTTCACGCATGCCTTCTTCAAGGCGCTGCTGTTCCTCGGCTCGGGCTCGGTCATCCACGCCGTGTCCGACGAGCAGGACATGCGCAATATGGGCGGCCTCAGGAAACTGATCCCGACCACCTACTGGATGATGGTGATCGGCACGCTGGCGCTGACCGGCGTCGGCATTCCGGTGACGGTCATCGGCACCGCCGGCTTCTTCTCCAAGGACGCCATCATCGAGAGCGCCTTTGCCGGCCACAATTCGGTTGCCGGCATGGCCTTCGTGCTTTTGGTCATCGCCGCCTGCTTCACCTCCTTCTACTCCTGGCGGCTGATCTTCATGACCTTCCACGGCAAGCCGCGGGCGAGCCATGAGGTCATGCACCATGTCCATGAATCGCCGCCGGTGATGCTGGTGCCGCTGTTCATCCTGGCTGCGGGTGCGCTGTTTGCCGGCGTCATCTTCCACAACGCCTTCATCGGCGAGGGCTATGCCGAGTTCTGGAAGGCATCGCTGTTCACATTGCCTGACAATCACATCCTGCACGACATCCACGAATTGCCGCTGTGGGTCGAACTGTCGCCCTTCATCGCCATGCTGATCGGCTTCGCGCTGGCCTGGAAATTCTACATCCGCTCGCCGGAAATGCCGGTCAACCTGGCCGCGCAGCATCGCGGGCTCTACGCCTTCCTGCTCAACAAGTGGTATTTCGACGAGCTCTACGACTTCCTGTTCGTGCGGCCCGCCAAGCGCCTTGGCCATTTCCTGTGGAAGACCGGCGACGGCACCGTCATCGACGGCCTCGGCCCCGACGGTATCTCGGCGCGTGTCGTCGATGTCACCAACCGCGTCGTCAAGCTGCAGACCGGCTATCTCTACCACTACGCCTTCGCCATGCTGATCGGCGTTGCCGCACTCGTCACCTGGATGATGCTCTGATGACCGCCTGGCCAATCCTCTCGCTGGTCACCTTCCTGCCGCTGGTTGGTGTGCTGCTTATCCTGTTCATCAATGACGACAGCGAAAATGCACGCCGCAACATCCGCGCCATCGCGCTGTTGACGACGACTTTCACGTTCATCATCTCGCTGTTCATCTGGACCGGATTCGACAATTCGCAGTCCGGCTTCCAGTTCGTCGAGAAGGTCGCCTGGCTCGATTCCGGCATTTCCTACCATATGGGCGTCGACGGCATCTCGATGCTGTTCGTCATCCTGACGACCTTCCTGATGCCGCTCTGCATCCTGGCCTCGTGGGAATCGATCGAGAAGCGCGTCAAGGCCTACATGATTGCCTTCCTGCTGCTCGAAACGCTGATGATCGGCGTGTTCTGCGCGCTGGACATCGTGCTGTTCTACGTCTTCTTCGAAGCCGGCCTGATCCCGATGTTCATCATCATCGGCGTCTGGGGCGGCAAGCGGCGCGTCTACGCCTCGTTCAAGTTCTTCCTCTACACGCTCGCCGGTTCGGTGCTGATGCTGCTCGCCATCATGGCGATGTTCTTCCAGTCCGGAACAACCGACATCCCGACGCTGCTGACCCACAACTTCCCGGCCAACATGCAGACCTGGCTATGGCTTGCCTTCTTCGCCTCCTTCGCGGTGAAGATGCCGATGTGGCCGGTGCACACATGGCTGCCCGACGCGCACGTCGAGGCGCCGACGGCGGGCTCCGTCATCCTGGCCGGCATCCTGTTGAAAATGGGCGGGTACGGCTTCCTGCGCTTCTCCTTGCCGATGTTCCCGCTGGCGTCGGAAATGTTCGCGCCGCTGGTCTTCGCGCTGTCCGTCGTCGCCATCATCTACACCTCGCTGGTGGCGCTGATGCAGGAGGACATGAAGAAGCTGATCGCCTATTCGTCGGTTGCTCATATGGGCTTCGTCACCATGGGCATCTTCGCCATGAACCAGGAAGGCGTGCAGGGCGCGATCTTCCAGATGCTCAGCCACGGCCTCGTCTCCGGCGCGCTGTTCCTGTGCGTCGGCGTCATCTACGACCGCATGCACACACGTGAGATCGCGGCCTATGGCGGGCTGGTCAACAACATGCCGAAATACGCCACGGTGTTCCTGATCTTCACCATGGCCAATGTCGGCCTGCCCGGTACCAGCGGCTTCGTCGGCGAGTTCCTGACCATGCTCGGCGTGTTCCGGGTCAACACATGGGTGGCGTTCTTCGCCGCCACCGGCGTCATCCTGTCGGCCGCCTACGCGCTCTGGCTCTACCGCCGGGTGATCTTCGGCGCACTGACCAAGGAGAGCCTTAAGGGACTGCTCGACCTGTCGCCGCGCGAGAAGGTGATCATCTACCCGCTGGTCGTGCTGGTCATCTTCTTCGGCGTCTATCCCGCCCCGGTCTTCGACGCGACGGCCCAATCGGTCAAGTCGCTCGTCACCAATGTCACTGCATCCATCGGCACCGCGCAGACCGCGGCGGCGAACTGACCAGAGGTTTTGCGAACCATGACGCCGGACCTTCTCTCCAGCCTGTCGCTCTCGACGCCAGAGCTGATCCTTGCCGTCGGCGCGCTGGCGCTGCTGATGGTCGGAGCCTGTTCGCGCGCCAACACGGCCAACACGGTAACCGGCCTTGCGGTTGCCGTGCTGGCGATCGCGGGCGCCTGGCTGATCTTCCGAACCGGGCAGGGCAGCGCTTATGGCAATGCCTTCATCCAGGATTCCTTCGGCCGCTTCATGAAGGTGCTGGCACTGGTTGGCTCGGCGGTGACGCTGGTGATGTCGATGCGCTTCGCCAAGGCGGAGCGTTTCGACAAGTTCGAATATCCGGTGCTGATCCTGCTGTGCACGCTCGGCATGATGCTGATGATCTCGGCCAACAGCATGATCGGCCTCTATCTCGGCCTCGAGCTGCAGTCGCTGGCGATCTATGTGCTGTGCGCGATCAACCGCGACAATCTGCGCTCGACCGAAGCGGGCCTCAAATATTTCGTTCTCGGTGCGCTGTCGTCGGGCATGCTGCTCTATGGCATCAGCCTGGTCTACGGCTACACCGGCAACACCGGCTTCCAGGAAATCGCCACGGCACTCGGCAGCGGCGAGCGCCAGCTTGGCCTCGTTTTCGGCCTCGTCTTCGTGCTGGCCGGCCTTGCCTTCAAGATTTCCGCGGTGCCGTTCCACATGTGGACGCCTGACGTCTATGAGGGCGCGCCGACTCCGGTGACGGCCTTCCTGGCGGCGGCGCCGAAAATGGCGGCGATGGCACTGATCGTGCGCGTCACCATGGGCGCGTTCAAGCCAATCGCCGCCGACTGGCAGCAGATCATCGTCTTCATCTCGATCGCCTCGATGGCACTCGGCTCCTTCGCCGCAATCGGGCAGACCAACATCAAGCGCCTGATGGCCTATTCCTCGATTGGCCATATGGGTTACGCGCTGGTCGGCCTTGCCGCCAACAGCCAGGCCGGCGTGCGCGGCGTTGCCATCTACATGCTGATCTATCTGGTGATGACGCTCGGCACCTTCGCCTTCATCCTCGCCATGCGGCGCAAGGAAGGCAATGTCGAGCAGATCAGCGACCTGGCCGGCCTGTCGTCGACCAATCCGGTCATGGCGACGATCCTGACCATCCTGATGTTCTCACTCGCCGGCATTCCACCGCTCGCCGGCTTCTGGGGGAAATGGTACGTCTTCCTCGCCGCCATCAACGCCAATCTCTACGCGCTGGCGATCATCGGCGTGCTGGCCTCGGTGGTGGGCGCCTATTACTATTTGCGCATCATCAAGATCATGTGGTTCGACGAACCGGTCGGCGGCTTCGTGCCGATGGCGACGGAATTGCGTGTCGTGCTCGGCGTCTCCGGCGCCTTCGTGCTGTTCTACGTGTTGATCGGTGGGCCGATCGGCACCTATGCCGAAGCCGCCGCCAAGACGTTTTTCTAGACGGCATGGCATTTCGGCTGGCTCCAACCTCGGCGTCGGAAGGGTTCCGGCTCGAGGCGCATGAGAGCGTCGGCTCCACCAATGCGCTGGCACTGGACCACGCAAGGGCAGGCGACGCCGGCAAATTGTGGGTCGTTTCCAAGA
>NZ_RZRR01000345.1:0-5362 GCF_003998555.1 Mesorhizobium sp. M7A.F.Ca.CA.002.09.1.1
CGTTCGGCCCGACCAGGCCAACGCGATCGCCACGCTGGATGCGGGTCGAAAACGCCTTGACCACGGTGAGATCGCCAAAGCTCTTTTCGATGTTTTTCGCCTCGATCACCAGCTTGCCGGACTCGGTGGCGTCGCTCGCCACCATGATCGCCGACCCTTCGGCCCCGCGATGACCGCGAAAACGCTGACGCATGGTCTGCAACTCGCCGAGCCGGCGCATGTTGCGCTTGCGCCGCGCCGTCACGCCGTAGCGCAGCCAATGCTCTTCGCGAACGATCTGGCGACCGAGCTTGTGCTGCTCGCGTTCTTCTTCCTCCAGAACCAGGTCGCGCCATTCCTCGAAATGGCCGAAGCCCTTGTCCAGCCTGCGGGTCTGGCCGCGATCGAGCCAGACCGTGGCGCGCGACACGCGTTCGAGGAAGCGGCGGTCGTGCGAGATGACGATCAGCGCCGAGGAGGTGCGGATGAGTTCTTCTTCCAGCCATTCGATGACCGAGAGGTCGAGATGGTTGGTCGGCTCATCGAGCAGCAGGATATCGGGCTCCGGCGCCATGACGCGGGCAAGGGCGGCGCGCCTCGCCTCGCCGCCCGACAGGTCGTTCGGACGTTCCTCACCCGACAGGCCGAGATGCTCCATCAGATAGCTGGCGCGGTAGGGATCGTCGGCGGGGCCAAGCCCGGCCTCGACATAGGCGCGGACAGTGGCAAAACCTTCCATGTCGGGCATCTGCGGCAAATAGCGGACGGTCGCCGAAGGCTGGCGGAACACTTCGCCGTCCTGCGGCTCGATCAGGCCGGCGGCGATCTTCAGCAGGGTCGACTTGCCGGACCCGTTGCGGCCGACCAGTGCGATCTTGTCGCCGGCCGAAGCCGTCAAGGCGGCGCCATCGAGCAGCGGCGTGCCGCCGAAGGTCAGTTTTATCCCATCAAGGTTGAGAAGGGGCGGGGCCATGTCAGCTTTCAGGTAAGGGATAGGGATGAGCGAGCAGCATCGCGCGGCCATGGCCGAGCGCGATTTCGAGGCGGCCCCCGGTCTTGTCGGACTTGACCTCGTTGGAAATGGTCAGCGACGAACCGAACGCCACCTTGACGTGAGCGAGCGGCCATTTGGCGCCGGTGACGGTCAGGCCGTCGAGCTCGGAAAAGCCGAGCACCGAAAACAGCGTGCCGTCGGCATAGTCGAAGCCGGCCGTTCCGCGCAGCAGGGGGATGCCTTCCTGAGCGCCGCTGGTCAAAAGCACGTCCGTTCCCGCCTCCGCCAGCCGCAGGGCGAGCGACAGATGCAGAAAAGCGTGGTCGGCGCGCTTGCCGCCAAAGGCGCCGGCCAGCACCAGGCGGGTCGCGCCGCGCTCCAGTGCCGCGGCGACGGCAAGTTCGCCATCGGTCTGGTCCTTTTCCGCCGGGAAGGTCCGGCGCGGCACGGAAGCGAGATCGTCCGGCAGGTTGGCCGGCACCGAATCGAAATCACCCACCCACAGCTCCGGCACGAGACCCAGCAACCGCGCATGACCGATGCCGGCGTCGGCGGCGATGACGCGGGAGCCTTTGACCTGACGGTCGAGCCGTGGCGTACGGATGAGATCGCCGCCAAGCAGGATGGTGAATGTGCTCATATCGTGTGGCCCTTACCAGCCCGGCACGGGAAACGGAAGGCGGCAAACTCCCGCTTGCATGGCGGATCGGCCCGGCCTATGTGTCGAAACGCTCTAACGGGGTGCCGGACGCGATCTTCGCGGACCGGCTGAGAGGCAGTCTCGCCAACCCGCTGAACCTGATCCGGTTTGTACCGGCGGAGGGATTAGACGTTTCGGACAGTCCGACGCCTCAATTCCTTTCAATTCAAACGAAGGAGGCGCCGATGCGCACGCTTTTATACGCTCTTGTTTCAGCAACGGTCGTGGCCTTGTCCGGGCCCGCCTTGGCCAAGGACAAGCTCACCGTCTACACCTATGAGAGTTTCACCGCCGACTGGGGTCCGGGTCCCGTGGTGAAGAAGGAGTTCGAGGCCGAATGCGGCTGCGACGTCGACTTCGTCTCGGTCGCCGATGGCGTCGCGCTGCTCAACCGCGTCAGATTGGAAGGCACATCGACCAAGGCCGATATCGTGCTTGGCCTGGATACCAATCTCACCGCCGATGCCAAGGCGTCAGGCTTGTTCGCGCCGCATGGCGCGGTGACGGATGTCAGTGTGCCGGGCGGCTGGAGCGACGACACGTTTGTCCCCTTCGACTACGGCTATTTCGCTGTCGTCTACGACACGCAGAAGATGAAGACGCCGCCGAAGAGCCTGAAGGAGCTGATCGAAGGCAGTGCCAACGACAAGATCGTCATCCAGGATCCGCGCACCTCGACGCCAGGCCTCGGCCTGCTTCTTTGGGTCAAGTCGGTCTATGGCGACAAGGCACCCGAGGCCTGGGCCAAGCTCAAGGCCAAGGTGCTGACCGTGACGCCGGGCTGGAGCGAGGCCTATGGGCTGTTCACCAAGGGCGAGGCGCCGATGGTGCTGTCCTACACGACGTCGCCAGCCTACCACATGGTCGCCGAGAACACGGAGCGCTACCAGGCGGCCTCCTTCGAGGAGGGCGAGTATCTGCAGATCGAGGTGGCGGGTATCACCACGACAGGAGCCAAGAATCCGCTGGCGGCCAAGTTCATGGCCTTCATGACCGGGCCGAAATTCCAGGATGCCATCCCCGAGACCAACTGGATGTTCCCGGCAGGCAAGACCGACAAGCCGCTCAATCCGGCCTTCGACAAACTGGTCAAGCCGACGAAGACCTTGCTGTTCAGCCCGCAAGAGGTCGCCGCCAACCGCAAGGCCTGGGTCGATGAATGGCTGGCGGCGATGAGCAAATAGGCAGCGCGATGGCGCCGGCGCATTCCACGGATTCCCGCGTCAGTGCCGGCATTGTCGCGCTCGCTGCAATCGCGCTGCTGATCGGCGGCGCGTTTGCCGGCCTGCTTTTCGAGGGCGCCCATGATTTCTCGGGCGCCTGGGCAGCCTTCGATCCCTATCTGCTTCGCGTCATTCGCTTCACGCTCTGGCAAGCGGTCCTGTCGACGCTGCTTTCGGTCATCCCGGGGCTGTTTGTGGCGCGCGCTCTGTCGCGGCATCCACGTTTCTTCGGCCGCGCCTTCATCCTGCAGATCTTCGCCGTGCCGTTGGCGCTGCCGGCCATCGTTGCAGCGCTCGGCATCCTGGCGCTTTATGGCCGTGCCGGCTACTTCGCCGGCGTGCTTGCCGTTATCGGCGGCGGAAGCTGGCCGGGCATCTATGGCCTGTCCGGCATTCTCGTCGCCCATGTCTTCTTCAACCTGCCGCTGGCGACGCGGCTGTTCCTCGAGGCGCTGCAGACCATACCGGCCGACCAATGGCGGCTGGCGAGCCAACTCGGCATGGCGGCCCGGCCGGCGTTCCGGCTGATCGAATGGCCAACGCTGCGCGCCGCACTGCCCGGCGTCGCCGGGCTTGTGTTCATGCTCTGCATCACATCCTTCACGATCGTGCTGACGCTCGGCGGCGGGCCGGCCGCGACGACGCTTGAGGTCGGCATCTACCAGGCGCTGCGCTTCGATTTCGATCCCGCACGGGCCGTTGCACTGACGCTGCTGCAGATCGCCTTGACCTTTATCGTGGTGCTGGCACTGACGCGGCTAGGCGCCAATGTGGTCGGCGACACCAATTTGCCGGTCGCGCAACGCCGCTATCTCTCGGTCAATCGGAGCGAGACCTGGTTGAACGCGCTACTCATCGTCCTGGCGCTGCTGTTCGTTGTCGGGCCGATGGCGGCAACCGTGATGGCCGGATTGAGTGCCGATCTCGCCCGCTTGGCCGGCGAGGCCACTGTCCGGCAGGCAACGCTGACCAGTGCGGCGCTCGCCTTCCTGTCGGCGCTGCTTTCGGTGATGCTGTCGCTGGCGCTGACCATGGCGCGGCGGGCACTGGCGCTGAACCGCCGTGCCGGCGCAAAGACACTGCTCGAACACGCCACCGATACAGGCGCCGGTTTTGTCCTGGTCGTGCCGCCGATCGTCGTCGGCGCCGGCTGGTTCCTGTTGTTGCGCCATGTCGGCGATGTCTTCGCCATCGCTCCGGTCATGGTCGTCACCGTCAACGCGGTGATGGCGATGCCGTTTGCGCTCCGCGCCGTGCGTCCCGCCTATGATGCAGCGAGCGAGCGTCACGAACGGCTCTGTGCACAGCTCGGCATTGCGGGCTGGAACCGGCTGATGCTGGTCGACTGGCCGTCGCTGCGGCGACCGCTCGCCACGGCCTTCGCTTTCGCCATGGCGCTGTCGCTCGGCGATCTCGGTGTCATTGCCTTGTTCGGCAGTGATTCCGTGCAGACATTGCCCTACCTTCTTCTGGCTCGGATGGGCAGCTACCGCACCGAGGATGCCGCCGGCCTCGCACTGCTGCTCGGCCTCGTCTGTCTCGCGTTGATCGTGGCGGCGCACTGGCTGGGAAGGGAGGAGGTCCGTGATGCGTGAAAAGGCGGCCAACGGGCTCGCGAAGGGCGCGCCGGTGCGGCTGGACAAAGTGTCGTTCAGCTATGGCAGCTATGGCGAGGCGCCGCTTGTTTTCGATGTCGAGTTTGCCGCGGCGACGATCACCGCCATCATGGGGCCGAGCGGTTCGGGCAAGTCGACACTGCTCAATCTGGTCGCCGGCTTCGAGACCCCACGGTCGGGCCGCGTGCTGGTCGGCGGTGTCGATGTCAGCGCCGAGCCGGCCTCGGCGCGGCCGGTGTCGATGGTGTTCCAGGAGAACAATCTCTTCGCGCATCTTTCCGTCGAGCAGAATGTCGGGCTCGGCCGCTCGCCATCCCTGCGGCTGACCGAGGCGGACCGCGCTGCGGTCGCCGAGGCGCTTGCGCGCACCGGTCTTGCGGGCAAGGAGAAACGCCTGCCGCGCGAGCTCTCCGGGGGCGAACGCCAGCGCGTCGCCCTGGCCCGCGTGCTGGTGCGCGACCGACCGGTGTTGCTGCTCGACGAGCCCTTCGCTTCGCTCGGACCGGCTTTACGCGACGAGATGCTGGATCTGGTTGCCGCCGTTCATGCCGAACGCGCCATGACAGTGCTGTTCGTCACCCACCAGCCGGAGGATGCACGCCGCATCGGCGAGCATATGGTGTTTGTCGACAATGGGTTGGTCGCCGCCACCGGCAAGGCTGATGATTTCTTCGCCGGGGCTGGTCCGGAGGCGTTCCGGCGCTATATCGGCGCGGGTGCCGGATATTCCACATCACGCGATGTTGCCCGGAAGCGGACATAATTTACGGTCAAACCGGCTCCAGGCGATGTGGCGTTTGCTTGCCATGACCGGGGGAGTGTGGCTAGGTCCGCCCTACCGGTCCGGCAC
>NZ_RZRR01000346.1:0-5342 GCF_003998555.1 Mesorhizobium sp. M7A.F.Ca.CA.002.09.1.1
GATCAAGCCTTCGCGGTCCATCATCGCCGAGCCGATGAACGGCTTCTTCTTCGACAGCATCCAGTCGAGATGCAGGTCGCGCGCCGTGGTGCGGCCGTCGATCTCGGCGCCGGTGACATGGCCCTTTTCGATGCGCATGGTGCCCAATGCCTCAAGACCGTAGGTGACCAGCCCGAACGGCTTGCCGGCTTCGACAAGCGCTTTCCAGACATGGGTGCCATGGCCGGCGCCGGAATAGACCTCGAAGGCCATTTCACCGGAGAAGGACAGCCGGCAGATCATCACCGGCACGCCTGATATTTCGCCGCGCACGATGCCCATGAAGGGCAAGGTGGCGTTGTCGACCGACGTGCCGGTGACACAGGCGGCGAGGATCTGCCTGGCCTTCGGGCCGCCGATCGCGGCACCTGCCCATTCGTCTGTCACCGAGGTGACGTGGACTTTCAGCTCCGGCCAGATCACGTCGAGGAAATATTCCAGATGCTGCATCACCTTGCCGGCGTTGGCCGTGGTGGTGGTCATCAGAAAATCCTGCTCGCCGAGCCGCCAGGTGGTGCCATCGTCGAAGGCGAGGCCGTCCTCGCGCAGCATCAGCCCGTAGCGGGCCTTGCCGACGGCCAGCGTCGAAAACATGTTGGTGTAGACGCGGTCGAGGAATGCGGCGGCATCAGGGCCTTGCACCGCGATCTTACCCAGTGTCGAGACATCGACGATGCCGGCGCTTTCGCGCGTCGCCTTGGCTTCGCGCACATAGGCCTGCTCGACCGTTTCGCCTGAAAGCCCATAGATCATCGGCCGGTACCAGAGGCCGGCGGAATACATCGTCGCGCCATTGGCCAGATGCCAGTCATGCATCGGCGTCAATCGTTCTGGCTTCAGGTCGCCAAAACGCTCGGCAGCCAGCGAGCCGATCGACACCGGAGCAAAGGGCGGCCGGAAGCGTGTCGTGCCGACCTCGGGGATCGGCTTGCCCAGCGCCTCGGCCATGATGGCAAGGCCAGGCACGTTGGAGCTCTTGCCCTGGTCGGTCGCCATGCCGAGCGTGGTGTAGCGCTTGAGATGCTCGACCGAGACAAAGCCTTCCCGGTGAGCCAGCCGCACGTCCTCGGCCGTTACGTCATGCTGGAAATCGACAAAGCTCTTGCCCTTGGCCCTGATCTCGAACACCGGGGCGGGGTCGGGATCGCCAGGCACTGCTTCGACGGTCGGCAGCATGGACGGTGTGCTCTGCCCGCCTGCGGCGGCGAGGCCGGCGGCGCGGCCTTCGGCGATGGCTTCGGCCGTCGAGAAGCTTCCGGTGAAGGCGCCTGCGCCGATCCAGCTCTGTGTCGGCTCTGGCGGCAGGAAAGCTTGCCGCGCGGCGTTCCATTCCGCCTTGGCGCCGGCCTGGCTGGCCAGATGGATGGTCGGCGACCAGCCGCCGGACATCAGCAGGCAATCGGCATGGATACTGCGTGCATCACCGATGAGTGCCCCATTGGCCATGTCGAAGCGCTGCAGCTTGAGGCCGGACAGCGCCTTGCCGCCTTCGGTGGCGACGACGGCATGGCCGGCAAAGATCTCTGCCTCGGCTTCCGCGGCCAGCTTGCGCATCTCCGGCGAAAGTTCCGGCCTGACATCGGCGATGGCGACGACCGCGGCGCCGGCCTTCTTCAAGGCGACAGCCGCCCGATAGGCGCTGTCATTGTTGGTGAACAACGCGATCCGCTCGCCCGGCAGCACGCCGAATTCGTTGGCATAGCGCTCGGCGGCATGCGCCAGCATCACGCCTGGCCGGTCATTGCCGGGGAAGATGAGCGGCCGCTCGAACGCACCAGTGGCCAGGACCACGGATTTGGCGCGGATCGCCCAATAGCGATGGCGCGGCTCGCCCTTGCCGGGGTGCTCCTTGTGGTCGCTGACCCGTTCGAGCGCCGCAAGCGTGTTGTTGTCGTAGTAACCCCACACCGTGGTGCGCGGCAGAAGCCGGACATTGTCGCGGCCTGCGAGCTGGGCGACGGTGCGCCGCGCCCAATCGGCGGCAGGCGCGCCATCGATCGTTTCCTCGGACCAGTTGGCCGAACCGCCGAAATGCGGCTCGAGATCGGCCAGCATGACGCGCGCACCCTGATCGGCGGCGGCCTTGGTGGCCATCAGGCCGGCCGGCCCCGAGCCGACGACCAGCACGTCGCAAAAGGCGTTCATGCGTTCGTAGCGGGCCGGGTCTTTCGCCGATCCGGCACTGCCGAGACCGGCTGCGCGGCGGATGAAGTGTTCGCAGAACATCCAGAAACGCGTGCCCTTGAGCGGGCCGAACACCGGTCCCATGAAGGTCTTGTAGTAGAACCCGGCCGACAGGATCTTGCCGCCGAGCTGGTTGACGGCGTTGATGTCCCAGGCAAGCGAGGGAAAGCGGTTCTGGCTGATGGCAACCAGCCCGTCATGGATCTCGACCATGGTCGCTGGAATGTTGGGCTCGCGAACCTCGCCCTTCAGCACCGTCACAAGCGCGTTGGGTTCCTCGACGCCTGCGGTGAGCAGGCCGCGTGGGCGATGGTATTTGAACGAACGCCCGTACAACGTGACGCCCTTGGCCAGCAGGGCTGACGCCAGCGTGTCGCCGGCATGGCCGGTGTAGGCCGTGCCATCGAAGGTGAAGCGGATGGTTTTCAGCCGGTCGATGCGGCCGCCGGTGTCGGCACGGCGCGGGCTCATGCCTTGTCCTCCGCCTTGCGGCGCGCGGCCGGCCCATGATCGCCCCGCGCAAAGGCAACGCTGGAAATCTCATGCGTCAGCGTGTTGCGCACGACCTTGAGATGCGCGCGGCAGCCGCCGGAATGTTGCCAGATCTCATTGTGGTCGCCGGCCGGATTCAGCCGGTCATAGACATAGGCGTTCCACGCCTCGAAATTCTGCGAGGCGGGGTCGGGACGCTCACGATTGCCGTCACCCTGATAGGTGAACTCGATGACGTCGCGCGGGCCGCAATAGGGGCAAGTGATCAACATTGGACTCTACCTATTGCCTAATGCAGCCGCGGGTTTGCACCCTGGCCCTTGTCGTCGATCACCAGCCCGCGGTGGAAGCGGTCGAGCGTGAAGGGCGCGTTGAGGTCGTGCGGCTGGTCCTTGGCGATGGTCCAGGCGAAGCACCAGCCGGAAGCCGGCGTCGCCTTGAAGCCGCCATAGCACCAGCCGCAGTTGAGATACATGCCAGGCAGGGGGCCGGCGGTGATGATCGGCGAGCCGTCCATCGACATATCGCAAACACCGCCCCAGGAGCGCAGCATGCGCACGCGCGCGAGTCCCGGAAACAACGCCAGCATTTCACTCATCACCTCGTCGACGACAGGCAGATTGCCGCGCTGGGCGTAGCTGTTGTAGCCGTCGATGTCGCCGCCATAGATGAGGCCGCCCTTGTCCGACTGCGACATGTAGAAATGGCCCATGCCGAAGGTGACGACCGTGTCGATGAAGGGCTTCAGCGATTCCGTGACGAAGGCCTGCAGCACATGGCTCTCGATCGGCATCGTCTCGATGCCGGCCATCTGCATGACGCGTCCGGTGCTGCCGGCGACCGCCACGGCCACCTTCCTGGCGCGGATGTCGCCGCGCGAAGTGGTGACGCCTGATATGCGGTCGCCGTCGCGCAGGAAGCCGGTGACCTCGCAATTTTCGATGATGTCGACGCCGCGCCTGTCGGCGCCGCGCGCATAGCCCCAGGCCACCGCATCGTGGCGGGCGGTGCCGGCGCGGCGCTGCATCAGGCCGCCGACCACCGGGAAGCGAGCGCTGTCGGAGATATCGAGCGCCGGAATCAGGCGTTTGATCTCAGCCTTCGTCATCAGTTCGGCATCGACGCCGAGATGGCGCATGGCGTTGCCGCGCCTTGCATAGTCGTCGAACTGGGCCGGCGTGTGCGCCAGGTTCAGGCAGCCGCGCTGCGAGAACATGACATTGTAGTTGAGCTCGTGCGACAGGTTCTCCCACAGCTTCATCGAGTGTTCGTAGAAGCGGGTGTTGGCAGGCAGCAGATAATTCGAGCGCACGGCCGTGGTGTTGCGGCCGACATTGCCGGAACCGAGCCAGCCCTTTTCCACAACGGCGACATTGGTGATGCCGTGTTCCTTGGCAAGATAATAGGCGGTCGCCAGCCCATGACCGCCGCCACCGATGATGATGACGTCATAGGACGCCTTCGGGTCAGGCTTGCGCCATGCCGGCTTCCAATCCTTGTTTCCCTTGAGCGCGTTCGCGAGCAGCGAAAAGGCCGAGTACTCTGCCATTGATGTCATCCGGTTCGGGCGATGCGGCAGACTATAGAGCAGGCCGCATCCGCAAAGCCAATATTGCGCCATCGCCTTTCGACTGGCCGACGCCCGGGATGGGATCACTCGGCGTGAGTGATCGGTTGGGGCCAATGATCGGATGGGCTCGCGATACGACGGCTTGCCCCATGATAGGGCCGTCTTTATCAAGGACAGGCTTTCAAATTGCCTTTGCCGCCGATGAGTCGCCAACAAATCATGCTTTTCCGATTGCTTCGTCTCATCCTGGTACTCACGCTGGTCGTTTCGGCGCCGCTTTCGTTTGAGGCGATGGCGCAAGCGCTCGGCCAGGGCTCGGCCGGTTTGGTCACCGATCAGCAAAAGGTCATCCAGGATCTAACGGCCAAGACGGACGATCTCGAGAAGAAGATACAGCAGGACGGTGAGGACGATGCCTCACTCGTGGAGATCCGTCTGCAGCTGGAGGACCTGTCGCGGGCGGCACTCACCAGTGCGCTGGTATTCCGCTCGCGGCTCACCGAGATCAACAATCGCATCGAGGTGCTGGGTCCTCCACCGGCGGCGGGCCAGCCGCAGGAGCCCGACATCGTGACGGGCGAGCGTCAGGCGCTTGCATCGGAAAAGGCCGAGATCAACGCGGTCGTTGCCAGCGCACAGAACCTGTCGATCCGCATCAGCGGGCTGATCGACAAGATCGGCAATATGCGCAGCGAGCTGTTCCGCAATCTTTTGACCAAGCGCTACGTGCTGTCGGATGCGCTGAGCCCGCAGGTGTTTTCCGACGCCCGCGACGAGTTCGGCAATCTCTACAAGGCGGTGTCGTCCTGGTTGAGCTTTGCCTTCAAGTTCAAGTTCCAGGCGATCCTGGCGGCAACCTTCGTGGCGCTCGGGCTGGCGCTGGTGCTGCTGGTTGGCGGCAGGCGTCTGTTCGGGCGGGTGTTCGAAGCCGACCCCACCAATGAGGACCCATCCTATCTCAGCCGCCTTTCGGTGGCCTTCTGGTCGACCTTGCTGCCGACGCTGGCGGTTGCCGCCTTTCTTGGATCGACGATTTTCTTTTTCAATTATTACAATG
>NZ_RZRR01000347.1:0-5331 GCF_003998555.1 Mesorhizobium sp. M7A.F.Ca.CA.002.09.1.1
GACCTGGGCAAGGCCAAGCCCGGTGTTGCCGGCCGTCGCCTCGACAATGGTGCCGCCGCGCTTGAGCTTGCCCTGCTTTTCAGCCGCGGCGATCATCGACAGCGCGATGCGGTCCTTGATCGAGCCGCCGGGATTCTGGCTTTCGAGCTTGATGAACAGCCGGCATTTGCCGGTGTCGAACTTGGTCAGCTCGACCACCGGCGTCTGGCCGATCAGGTCGAGCACCGACTTGTAGGGCGGACGCAGGCGGGACAATTCGGCTTCCGAGGGGGCACTGTCCAGTGTGGCGATCTCATGCTCGCTCATATCGATGCTCCATGACCAAGCGACCGCCTCTGGGCAGGGCGGCAGCGTAGCCTCTTTTCCAGCCCTTTGCAGTCGGAAAGAAGATAGATCGTGCCAATCAACCGGCCAGATGCGGAATGAAATTCCGGTTTGTGCCTCAAGGGCTTGGAGGGTGTGTTGAGATTCAGGTCAGGCCGAGCCGAAAATGGCAGATTCCGAGAACCGGAGCAGAGCGTACTTTTGGGTACGTGAGCACCGGAAGCCACAGGAAGCCGCATTTGCAGGCCGGCATCACCTGAATATCGACACAGCCTACCCCAGCAGCTGCTTGCTCAGCCTCGCACACTGCACGCGGATATCGGGGATGGCGTCGATCTCGAAGAAGGTGCCGCGCGTCAGCGGGCCGACGGCGAGGATCTTGGCCGAAACGGTTCCGTCGCCGGCGATGATCTCGCATTTGGTCGATACGTCGAGGCCGATGCGCAGCGGATCCGGCCTTGCCAGGCCGCGGTCGACCAGCGAGCGCACGACGCTGTTCGACGAGGTCGAGATGTCCCTGACGATGCCAGAGCAATCGTAGATGCGGGCAACCTCGAAGGTCTCGAGACGCTGCGTGTGACGCGACTGGACCTGGACGGTGAATTCGCCGTTGCGCGCAATGTCGACGACGCGGCCGGCGACCAGGCGGATGCGGCCGGATTGCACGGCCTCGGTGACACGGGCGTAGACCTCGGGCGCCATGCGATGGCGGTGGATGTCCCACCAGGCCTTGGTGTGCTCGACGAAGCGGCGTTTGGCGGAAGCCGGCCAGTTCTGCCAGATCTTCTGGTTGAACGGCCGCAGCCCGTCGACGACGTCACGCCAGTCGATGCCGGCCTTCTGGTTTTCCTTGATCAGGTCGCGGAACCAGCCGACGAAATAGGAGAGCTGCGTGCCGAGCGGAATGTCGGCGACGTCGAGCTTGATCGGATTGCCCTTGCGATGCGGCGAGGGCAGCAGGCCGCGCCTGGACACAGCTATGATGTCGCCGCGATGGCCGCGTTGCTCCAGCGCCAGGAAAGCATCGACCATGCTGAGGCCGGTGCCCAGCACCATGACGCCGGCGCCGGGCGGAAGTGCTGTGTCGGCTTCCGATCCCATCCTGATGGCATGGCCTTGCGCCGGCTCCTCGTCGTGGCCGGTGGCCAGCACGGCGAGATGCGCAACGACGCTGGTGCCGTTGGCCAGCGCCACTTCGACGCCGGAGGCGGTGGGCGTGATCGAGAGGCTTTCCTCGCGGATCAGCCGAAGCCGACCGCTCTGCTTTTCCCGCGCTTCCAGATCGACCAGCAACTCGCCGAGATAGCGGGCATAGATGCTGCGTGGCGCATAGAAGGGCGCCTCCTCAGCCGTTGCCAGGCCGCGTTCCTGAAGCCAGCGCCAGAAATTGCCGGGATCGTCGGCATAGGCGCTCATGCCGGCGGCGCTGACATTCAGTACATGCGCCGACAGCAGCGTCGAATAGGCGATGCCCTGGCCGAAATGCGGGCGCCTTTCGATCAGCGTGACGCGCAGGTCGGGATTGGGCGACTTCAGGAGATGCGCGGCCAGCACGACGCCGCTGGCGCCGCCACCGACAATGATGATGGAGTTGGCGCGCCCGGTCATAGGCATGCCTTCGCTCTGCGCAGCCTCGCCGAAATGCGCGATATCTCTCTCGACGACCTGTCGGTCGGCATCGGCGATCGCCTGCCGGACCTCGAGCATCAGATGTCGGACTTGGCATCTCGCCTCGTTGCAATCTTCACAGCGCTGGTACTGGGTGCGGCTGGCGCAGGGGATCGGCGCCAGCGGACCGTCGAGGACGCGCACCACATGGCCGACCTTGATCTCGTCGGCGGGGCGCGCCAGGCGATAGCCGCCATCCTTGCCCTTGCGGCTCTGGACGAAGCCGGCATTGCGCAACTCGCCCAGGATGGCGTCGAGAAATTTCTTCGGGATGTTGTTGCCGGTGGCGACGTCGTTGACGAAGGCGAGCTGCCCGGCCGGCAATCGCGCGAGGTGGACAAGCGCCTTGAGGCCGTACTTACCTTTTTTGGTGAGCATGAGATCAAATTTTCTCTGGCATGCGACGGCATGGAACCATCGGTTGCAAAACGCCTGGCGTGCGTTGCCGCCGCGTCCAAGCCCGCATGACACATAAATTCTAGTGACATGATGTACAAGCCGAGAACTTCTGATTTTGCTTCGTTTTCAAGCCGCGCGGGCCATTTTGACTAGCCTTTGTGCCCACAGGGACACAAAAGCGCACGAGTTTGGGGGCGCGATCATCGCGATATGGTGACTGCTCATCGTCGCCTCCAATCTCAATGTCGATAAGATTACTATACTTACCCTCGAACACGCGGAATGGGTTGTCAAATCGGCGGTTATTTGAGGCATGAATTTGCCTGGAAGAGGCCGGAAGCGGGAATTCTAGTTCGCGGTGGGCGTAGGCGGAGCCATCACCGCAGTTCAGGAGGTTAAAGGTCGGTGGAACAGAGGGGGGCGCTGGCCCGCCGGCGTCGAAAGGCCTGCCCTGTGGCGACACTCTGCCCCACCGCAACCACCCTATCCGCCTCACCACCTCACCATCGACAGCTTTTTTCTAACAAGCCCGCCTTGGTTGGAAGGATTTAACTCTACAAGAACCATAGAATTAGCTGACTATTATGAAGCATTCCGGTTTTTCTCTTTTCAGGAGCCCTTCATGTCCACCATTTCGCGACGCATTCTTCTGCTCTCGTCGGCGGCACTTGCCGGTGCGGCCTTCCTCGGCCCGGCCCTTGCCAACGACCTCAAGATCACCATCGGCTACCAGACGGTGGTCGAACCCTCGAAAGTGCCGCAGGCCGACGGCGCCTATGAAAAGGCGACGAAGGCCACCATTGATTGGCGCAAATTCGATTCCGGCGCCGATGTCATCGCCGCGGTCGCTTCCGGTTCGGTCGATATCGGCTATGTCGGCTCGAGTCCGCTGGCGGCGGCGGCGAGCCGCGAGTTGCCGATCCAGACCATCTTCATCGTCGGCCTGATCGGCGAATCCGAGGCGCTGGTGGCACGCAACGGCGCCGGCATCGAGAAAATCGCCGATCTCGCCGGCAAGAAGGTCGCCGTGCCGTTCGTCTCGACGACGCATTACAGCCTGCTCGCAGCACTGAAGCATGAGGGCGTCGATCCGAAGTCGGTCGAGATCCTCAATCTCCGGCCTCCGGAAATCGCCGCCGCCTTCTCGCGCGGCGACATCGACGCCGCTTATGTCTGGGATCCGGCGCTCGGCCAGATCAAGACGACGGGCAAGGTGGTGGTGGATTCCTCGCAGGTCGCCGCCTGGGGCGCGCCGACCTTCGACGCCTGGATCGTGCGCACCGACTTCGCCGAAAAGAACCCGGAAGCGGTGCGCGACTTCGTCAAGGTGACGGGCGCGGCATATGCCGAGTTCCTCGCCAAGCCCGAAGCCTGGTCGGTATCGTCGCCGCAGGCGGCCGCGATCGCCAAACTCACCGGCGCCAAGCTGGAAGAAGTGCCGCAGCTGCTCAAGGGCTATGTCTTCCCGACGCTGGAAGAGCAGGCCTCCGACAAATTCCTCGGCGGCGGCACGGTCAAGGCGGTCGAAGCGACATCCACCTTCCTCAAGGAGCAAGGCAAGATCGACGCCGTGCTTCCCGACTATTCGAAATACGTATCGTCGAAATACGTCACCGAGGCGCTCGCCTCGAACTAGTACTCGCTTAACGCAATTCCGGACGGAAAACCGCTTCACGCTTTTCCTGGAATTGCTCTGAACGCGCGCGGATCTTTTTCCCTAACGCCGCGTGCTGACTGCCCCGGAACCGCTGACGAGGGCCGGGGCAGTCGGATTTCAACGAACCGCGAGGCATCCATGCCGCATCTCGTGCTCGACCCGCATCTCGTACTGGACAAGGTCTCGATCCACTATGACGGCCAGGCAGCGCCTGCGGTCGAGCGGGTGTCGATCGATGTCGCCAAGGGCGATTTCGTCGTGCTGGTCGGCCGTTCCGGCTGCGGCAAGACCTCGCTGCTCAACGTCGCCGCCGGCCTTGTCGCGCCGGCGCGCGGTACGGCTTCAATCAACGGCAAGCCGATCACAGCACCTGGCTCGGACCGGGCGGTGGTGTTCCAGAACGATGCTTTGTTCCCATGGCTGACGGCGCGCGAAAACGTTGCCTTCGCGCTCAGGCTGCGCGGTGTCGCTCCGGCCGAGCGGGCGCGGCGCGCCGATGAGCTGCTGGCGCTGGTGAAGCTCGCCGACGCCGGCGACAAGTGCATCTGGGAGCTTTCCGGCGGTATGCGCCAGCGTGTCGGCCTGGCCCGGGCGCTCGCCGCCGAACCCGAATTCCTGCTGCTCGACGAACCGCTCGGCGCGCTCGATGCGCTGACGCGCGAGCGCATGCAGACGACGCTGCTCGATCTGTGGACGGCAAGCGATGTCGGCGTGCTGATGGTGACGCATGGCATCGAGGAGGCGCTGGTGCTGGCCACCCGCATCGTCGTGCTGGCGCCTGGCCCGGGCCGCGTGGTGCAAACTTTCGAACCGGGCTTCTCCAGGCGCTACGCATCGGGCGAGGCCATCCGCACCATCAAGGCCGACCCGGCCTTCGCCGCGGCGCGCGGCGAACTAACCGACGCGATCTTCGAAGGAGAGGCGGCATGACCGTTACCTCCTACACCGAGCGGCCGGGACACAAGGTCGACGAGGCCGACGGCCTGTCGGTGCCGTGGTCGCGGTCCAGCCCGAAACGCAAAGGCGTTTCCGCGCGCGCGGTCAGCGTGGTGACCATCCTGGTGGTGCTGGCGCTGTGGGCGCTGTCGGCCCGCCTGCAACTGGTGTCGCCAGTGTTCCTGCCCTCGCCGGTTGCGGTGTGGAACAAGTTCATCACCGTCGCCCGCGACGGCTTCGTCGATGCGACGCTGCTGCAGCATGCCGTCGCCAGCCTGGGCCGGGTTTTCGCCGCGCTGGTCGCCGCCATCCTCGTCGGCGAGCCCAACCGGCACGCCGACGAGGAT
>NZ_RZRR01000348.1:0-5331 GCF_003998555.1 Mesorhizobium sp. M7A.F.Ca.CA.002.09.1.1
CGGCTACAAGTTCGGCGCGGGGGTCGGCAGGCGCGTTGCCGCTGCTGTCGGCGATGGGGATATCGCCGGTCTGAAGGCATGGCTGCGGGCGGAGGTCGCCTGAAACACGAGGCCAAATCCGCAGCGGTTCAATGATTGAGTTCGTCTGCGGCGGCAATGACTTCGGACACAATCGCCCGAACGTCATCCAAGGTCGTCCTGTGATTGACGAAACACGCCCGCAGCGCGAATTGACCGTTGATCGTTGCATTCGACAGATACACGCGGCCGCGCGCGATCACACGGCGCAGGATCGCTTCATTGTCCTTAGAGCGGTGACGGAAACAGACCGCGCTTAGCGATACCGGCGCAAGCTGCTCAAGCTCCGGCTGTGAAGCGATTGCCTGTGCCAGCATCTGGGCATGGTAGAGATCGCGCGCGATGGCTTCGCGATAGGCACGGCGCCCGTGATACTGCAGCGACATCCAGAGCTTCAGCGCACGGAAGCGCCGAGACAGTTCGATCGACTCTTCAAAGAATGCAAATGCTTCCGTTGGGTCTTCGCTCAATATCCTGACGTAGTCGTCGCTGTGCGAGAAAGTCGTGCGCGCAATGTCTGGGTGGCGATTGAGCAGGCAGCCGCAATCGAGTGGCTGATAGAGCCATTTGTGCGCATCGAGCGACAGCGAATCCGCCAAAGACAGTCCCTGGAACTTTTCCGGGACGGCCAGCGCCGCCAGTCCCCCATAGGCCCCATCGACATGCATCCACAACGCTTCCCTACGGGCAATGTCTGCGATTTCGGGAAGGGGATCGATCGCACCGGAGATGATGGTGCCGACCGTGGCCACGATGGCGATGGGCATGTTGCCGATGGCGCGGTCGGCGGCAATAGCCGCCTGGAGGGCATCCGTCCGCATCCTGAATTTGTCGTCGACAGGGATCAAACGGAGATTTTTTCTACCGATCCCCAACAGCGCGACGGCCTTGGGAATGGACATGTGCACTTGCTCGGAAGCATAGATCACGCACGGTCGCACGCCTGTTTCGTTGGCTGGCAGCTTCGCTTCCCGCGCCATCGCCAGGGCCATGAGGTTCGCCGTCGAGCCGCCGCCGCACAGGCTGCCTGTAAATCCGGGGCAACCGACAGCCTCCGCCAACCATTCGACGACGGCGCGTTCGATCGATGTCGCAGCCGGTGCCGAGCGCCACGACGTCACATTCTGATTGAGCACCGCAGCCAGCAATTCCCCCAGCGCGCCGATCGGTTCGCCGGAGCCGACGACATAACCGAAGAACCTGCCGGTTGAAGGCCGCACATGCTCCGCTATCGACTTGAAATCCTGCAAGACTTCCCGACCACGACCGCTCTCCTGCCAAGGCCGCGAGAAGAGTTCCGTCGTCTGTTTGCCGCTGGTCGTGGGATACGTCCGACGTTCCTCGAGGGAGGCCCAATAAGCTTTGGCAAGCGCCAAGGCTTCTTCGGCAAGGTCTGACAATTCCTGATTGGAAATTTCCAGGTCGCGCATGCCCTCAGCCCAACGGAGATCCGCTGCGACGCAGGTTACGCCATGCGCGCTAATCCTGGCAATGCCTGGGAATATGCACCCGCCGCCAACTGGATGAGCCTTCCCGGACCAACACACGACGCGCGACGGTCTGGTAGGAGGCGGGGACATCGATGACGCGCCTTTGTTCCGGCCGCACCAGCACCTCCTCGGCGATGCTGTCATATTGTGCGGGAATGACGACGCGCCGCGTGCGTTCGGGCTGGATCACGATGGTCTCTGCGACGCGTTCGTAGCGCGCCTTGTGCCATACCTTGCACAGCACCTTGCGGCCATGGATGACGCGCCATTCCCAGGAATAGCCGCCGCCATCGACCCGGACCGTACGGTAGACGGTGCGGGTGACGGCCGGTACGATCTGGTAGGTCACTTGCGCCGGAACGGTCATCACGACGCGCTCGCGCGTGCCAAAGATAGGGGCGATATAGTCGACCTGCTGACCGGGCGGACTGATCATCACGTCTTCATAGACCGTGTCATAGACGGCCGGACTGCGGACGGGTTCATAGCATTCGACGGCGCGGCCGCCGGCCGCCGTCTGCGAAATCGTGCCGAGCACGGTCAGGCCGGCAATGGTGAAGCATGCGGTTTTCCCGGGCATGGCACTCCCCCTGTTGAACTCTATGCATAAGTTCAACGTTGAATTGTAGAGGAAGCCGTCTCGGAAAAAAGCGGTTTCGGCGCATTTCGTTAAGTGACGCGGTTAAGAAACTGCTACGTTGCGGGGCCGGCGATGCGGCTCCGGACCCGCGGAAGCATCCGCCGCCGCGAATCCTTGGTCAGAAAGCTTGATTCGACTTACCCAGATGGCTAGGAGGGGTCGGCCTTGCACAAGGACGAGCCGGCATCCTATTTACGGAATACCGATCCAGAACCGATTCTGCCCGATCTGCCGGCATTCCCGGCGCCGGAATCCCACCGCGAGATAAGAGATACCTGATGAAGAACCCCGTCGAAACCTACATGAACCTCGTTCCGATGGTGGTCGAACAGACCAATCGCGGCGAGCGGGCCTACGACATTTTCTCGCGCCTCCTCAAGGAGCGCATCATTTTCATCACCGGTCCGGTCGAGGACGGCATGGCGACGCTGGTCTGCGCGCAGCTTTTGTTCCTCGAAGCTGAGAATCCGAAGAAGGAAATCAACCTCTACATCAATTCGCCGGGCGGCGTCGTCACCTCGGGCATGGCGATCTACGACACCATGCAGTTCATCAAGCCGGCCGTGTCGACGCTCTGCATCGGCCAGGCGGCTTCGATGGGTTCGCTGCTCCTGACTGCCGGTCACAAGGACATGCGCTTTGCCACGCCGAACGCCCGCATCATGGTTCACCAGCCTTCCGGCGGCTTTCAGGGCCAGGCGTCCGACATCGAGCGCCATGCCCTGGATATCATCAAGCTGAAGCGTCGCCTCAACGAGGTCTACGTCAAGCACACCGGCAAGAGCTATGAAGAGATCGAGAAAACGCTCGACCGCGATCATTTCATGACCGCCGACGAAGCCAAGGATTTCGGCCTCATCGACAAGGTCATTTCGTCGCGCGAGGCGGCCGAAGGGGCGCTGGCATAAAGGCAAGTTGGCAGTTGGATGGCACCATCACGCGCTTTTGGCGCGTCTTGCGGCATTTCGGCCACAATTGGCTGTTCCCTCGGGGGACAGGATTGCCTACGTTAAGGCTATGTTGAGTTTCGGCGGCTTAGCTTTATGCGGGGTTGTCGCGAATCATTGCCACGTTTTCTGATTTGTGTTTCGTACGGAATGCGTTGCGGGAGCCGGGACACACTGGCGGCGGCGGATTCCCGCGATAGATAGAGTATGCGCCCTTTCAGCCAGACCATCGGCGGGCGGCCATGAAAGGACATGAAAATGAGCAAGGTCGGCAACAACAGCGGCGATTCCAAGAACACGCTTTACTGCTCGTTTTGCGGCAAAAGCCAGCACGAAGTGCGCAAGCTGATCGCCGGTCCGACGGTCTTCATCTGCGACGAGTGCGTCGAGCTCTGCATGGACATCATCCGTGAAGAGAACAAGACCTCGATGGTGAAGTCGCGCGAAGGCGTGCCGACACCGCAGGAGATCCTCAAGGTTCTCGACGACTATGTCATCGGTCAGCCCTACGCCAAGCGCGTGCTGTCGGTGGCGGTCCACAATCACTACAAGCGCCTCGCGCATGCCGGCAAGAACAACGATGTCGAACTGGCGAAGTCCAACATCCTTTTGATCGGCCCGACCGGTTGCGGCAAGACGCTGCTCGCGCAGACGCTGGCCCGCATCATCGACGTGCCGTTCACCATGGCTGACGCGACGACGCTGACCGAAGCCGGCTATGTCGGCGAGGACGTCGAAAACATCATCCTGAAGCTGTTGCAGTCGGCCGACTACAATGTCGAGCGCGCCCAGCGCGGCATCGTCTACATCGACGAAATCGACAAGATTTCGCGCAAGTCGGACAATCCCTCGATCACCCGCGACGTGTCGGGCGAGGGTGTGCAGCAGGCGCTCTTGAAGATCATGGAAGGCACCGTCGCCTCCGTGCCGCCACAGGGCGGCAGGAAGCACCCGCAGCAGGAATTCCTGCAGGTCGATACAGCCAACATCCTGTTCATCTGCGGCGGCGCCTTCGCCGGGCTGGACAAGATCATCTCGGATCGCGGCCGCAAGACGTCGATCGGCTTCGGCGCGGTCGTCGCTTCGCCGGAGGATCGCCGCACTGGCGATGTTTTCCGCCTGGTCGAGCCCGAGGACCTGTTGAAGTTCGGTCTTATCCCTGAGTTTGTCGGCCGTCTGCCGGTCCTGGCGACGCTGGAAGATCTCGACGAACCGGCGCTGATCCAGATCCTGACCGAGCCGAAGAACGCGCTGGTCAAGCAGTATCAGCGGCTGTTCGAGATGGAAAATGTCGACCTGACCTTCCATGAGAACGCTCTTTCGGCGATCGCCAAGCGCGCTATTGAGCGCAAGACCGGCGCGCGCGGCCTGCGTTCGATCATGGAGGCGATCCTGCTCGACACGATGTTCGAGCTTCCCGCACTCGAAGGCGTGCGCGAAGTGGTGATTTCGGAGGAGGTGGTGACCGGCAGTGCCCGGCCGCTCTACATCTACTCCGAGCAGAAGGAAAAGAAGGGCAATGTCAGCGCCTGACATGAGCCCGCAGCGAAATTCTGAAACGGCGCCGCAAGGCGCCGTTTTGCTGTCGCACAGCGGTTTTGCGCGGCGTACGGGCTGGCGTCGCAAATGTGTCACTCGCGGACGGGTTGGGAGTGCGGATTTGGACACGCCCCTTGATCTTTGGGGGTCGTGCATCCAACTAACTGGAGAAGGCCGAGGTGCCCGATTTCTGTGCTGTAAAACTCCCGTCACAAACGGTGGTAGGCGGAACGATCCCCGGTCGTTAATATAAGATTCGCGGTTGGCTCAATTAGCGGCCGCGACATGAAAGGTTGGACAATGGCCAAAGTATCCAAGGCACCCAGCGACGGCGTCTTCGCAGTTCTCCCACTGCGCGACATCGTGGTGTTCCCGCACATGATCGTTCCGCTCTTCGTCGGGCGTGAGAAGTCGATCAAGGCGCTGGAAGAGGTGATGGGTCAGGAAAAGCAGATCCTGCTTGCCACCCAGATGAATGTCGCTGATGACGATCCCGAGCCCGATGCCATTTTCGACATCGGCACGCTCGCCAATGTGCTGCAATTGCTCAAGCTGCCCGACGGCACCGTCAAGGTTCTCGTCGAGGGCGCCTCGCGTGCGAAAATCGTCTCGTGCACCGACCGTCCCGATCTCCACG
>NZ_RZRR01000349.1:0-5323 GCF_003998555.1 Mesorhizobium sp. M7A.F.Ca.CA.002.09.1.1
CTAGGGCAGGTTGGCCACGATCTTGACCGGGCCGCCATTGCCGGTCGCTCGACCGGCAAGGCCCGTGAAATCCGTCTTCAGCGCATCGCCCGAAACAACCTCCAGCCGGCCGGGATAGTGGCCGGACACTTCGGCAAGAGCAGCCAGGCAACGTTCGTCGCGCTCTATGGCGATCACCTGGCGCGCTCCGTTGGCAAGCAAGGCGCGGGTCAGCCCGCCGGGACCGGGGCCGACCTCGATGACGGTTGCATCGGACAAGTCGCCGGCGGTGCGGGCGATCTTGCCGGTGAGGTTGAGGTCGAGCAGGAAATTCTGGCCGAGCGCCTTCTTCGCCTGCAGCCCATGACGCTCGATCACCTCGCGCAGCGGCGGCAGCCCGTCGATGGTCATGCCCGAGATCTCATGCGGCAACCGCCTTGGTGTTCGTGTCGGCCAGCCGCCGGGCAAGCTTCAGCGCCGCTATCAGGCTGTCGGGCCGCGCCACACCCTTGCCGGCGATGTCGAAGGCCGTGCCGTGGTCGGGCGAGGTGCGGATAAAGGGCAGGCCGAGCGTGACATTGACCGCCTCGTCGAAAGCCAGCGCCTTGGCCGGGATAAGCGCCTGGTCGTGATACATGCAAAGGGCCGCGTCGTAACCAGCCCGCGCCCGGACATGGAACAACGTGTCGGCCGGCAAAGGGCCGAAAGCGTCGATGCCTTCGGCGCGCAGGATGTCGACCGCCGGGCGCACGATCCGCTCGTCCTCGAGGCCCATGGCGCCGCCTTCGCCGGCATGTGGATTGAGCCCGGCAATCGCCAGCCGTGGCCTGGCAATGCCGAAGCGGCCGGCAAGGTCGGCAGCGGTGATGCGCGCGGTGGCGACGATCAGTTCGGTGGTCAGTGCCTTCGGCACCTCGGCCAGCGCTATGTGGATGGTGACGGGAACGGTGCGCAGGTCGGGTCCTGCCAGCATCATCACCGGCATCGCCTCGACGCCGCTGTGCCGAGCCGCCAGATGCGCCAGATATTCGGTGTGGCCGGGAAAGCGAAAGCCGGCATCGTAGAGCGGCTTCTTGGCGATGGGGCAGGTGACCACGGCCGAGGCTTCGCGGGCAAGGCAATCGGCGACGGCGCGGTCGATGGCCTCGATCGTGGCGGCCGCATTGGCCGGATCCGGCTGGCCGGGGCTGTCGATGCAGCCTGCAGCCAGCGGAACGAGCGGCAAGGCGCGGGCAAAGACCTGCGCCGCTTGTGCCGGGGTGGCTTCGGCGATCGGCAGCGAGAGGCCGAGCAGGCGCGCCCGGGAGGCGATCAGCGCCGGATCGGCGAGCAGGTAGAAGGGGGGCAGGGCGGCAGCTTCACGCGCCATGAAGGCGGCGATGGCGATCTCCGGCCCAATGCCGGACGGATCGCCGGCGCTCAACGCGAGCGCAGTCACTGCGTTGCCCACGTCAGCGCTTGACGATGCGGGCTTTTGCCTTCAGCTCGTCGACATATTTCTTGCTGAGCGCGTCGGCATCCTTGTCGCCGCCGGAGCCTTCGGCCTGGAACGCCATCTGGGCAACCTTGTCGTCGGACACTTCGCGCGACGAGCAGATGCCGATGAATTCGACGCCGCGTTCGGTTTCGCGCGTGACGGTGGCACCGCCGACTTTGGTAGCTTTGATCTGCTCGGCCCAGTCCGGCGGCAGTTGCGGCGCCAGCACCCGGCCCAGATCGCGAACGGTGACGTCGATCAGGCCCTTGGCGAATTCGCGCGTCGTGTTGCAGCCGTTGAAGCGGGCGCGCATGGCGTCGGCCTCTCGCTTGCGTTTGCCCAGCGTCGCGCTGCGTTCAGCCGCCGGCACCACGAAGATGACCTGCTGCAGCATGTATTCGGTGGCGCTCGGTTTGGCGCCGCCTTTTTCGAGCATCTTCCTGACGAGATCCTGTTCGCTGACGGCGCCGGTGCCGTCGCCGGAACGGTAGCGCGCGCTCAAGGCCTGGTTCCAGGCCATCTGGGCGCGGATGAATTCCTTGAAGTGGCTCTTGGTGACGCCCGACTTCTCCA
This sequence comes from Mesorhizobium sp. M7A.F.Ca.CA.002.09.1.1, assembly GCF_003998555.1. Lineage (NCBI taxonomy): Bacteria > Pseudomonadati > Pseudomonadota > Alphaproteobacteria > Hyphomicrobiales > Phyllobacteriaceae > Mesorhizobium > Mesorhizobium sp. M7A.F.Ca.CA.002.09.1.1. The sequence continues at coordinate 2,030 of NZ_RZRR01000349.1, forward strand.
TGACGCCGTCGAGCTGGCTGAGCTGCATCTTGTTGCTCGAGGCAAAGCGCTGGTACGCGGCATCGACCTGGGCGTCGCTGATGCGGATACCAAGCCGCTTGGCCTCGGCCATACGCAGCGTCTGGTCGATCATTTCCTGGCCGGCATCGCCCTTCTTGCGCTGCAGCTTCAGGAAAGCGGCGCGATGGGCGATGTCGCCGGTGGTGACAGGAATGTCGTTGACGACGTATTTGATCTCGCTGGCGAAAGCCGGCGGCGCCATTACGGTGATCGACACGGACGTCGCCGCCACGAGCAACGCGAAACCTGCTGAAAAGAGGTATTTCCTCATCGTTGGCATCCCAATTCTATCCCGGTCCCGCCCAATTTGATCTTTCCAGGTGCGCGAAATCCGTGCCAGCCCTATGCGGCGAAACGATGTCGCCGATTGTTACTGGATCGTGTCGACGGCACTGGTCGACGAGCCGAAATCGCCGAGGGTGCGGAACGACAGATTGAAGCCGATGGTCTGCGACACCTCCCTGGTGTTCAGATCGCGCGACTGCGAGTAGGTCATCAAATAAGTGAAGCAGGAATCGTTGTAGGCGAAGCCGACGCCATCCTTGACCAGCAGGCTCTGCTGCAGGTCGTAGGTTCCTGTGCCGAAGACGCGCCAGTTTTCGGCCAGATGCGTGGATGCACCAAGCGTGACCTCGTGGCGGTCGGTGGTGAAGCCGTACAGCGGCTGGGCCTGGATGAAGGCGTATTTGGCGCTCAGCGACACAGGCAGGCCGGAATAGGCGGCCTTCACCTCGGCGCGGCGGATCTCGAAGCTCTGTTCGTCGAAACGGCCGCTGACCGAGGCCGCGAAGCCGTTGGGGCTGTTGATGCCGAACAGGCCGACATAGTCGGACTTGGTCGTGTCGAGGCCGGAGTTTGCGCCGACATTCACCAAATCCGGCGCGGCGAACGAATTCTCGCCGCCAATCTGATAGGATTGGCCGAAAATGGCATTGGTGCCCCAGCCATTGTTGTAGGAGCCGGAATAGCGGAAGCCGACATTGGCGCGCGAACCGCCTTCGACGCGGTCGTAGCCGGAGAACTTGTCGCGTTCGAACAAGGTGGTCGCATCGAAGACCATGCTTTGGGCGTCTTCGTTAGGCACTGAGAGGCCGCCGACATATTGCTCGTTCGGACGCATGAAGACCTGTGCCATCGGTTCGATGACATGGCTGGACCCGCTGGCCATGGAAAACAGCACCGGCCAACGCATCTCAAGCCCGGCGGTTGCCATGTAACGGGCAAATGACGAGCGCATGTCGTCCTGCTCGCCCAAATGCGTCGCCATTCTGTCGATCGCGTCCAGCGAAGCCGACGACGCGTTGAGGTAGTCGACGTCGCCCTGCAGCGCGAGCAACGGCGTCAGCACCAGCCCGCCATCGGTGACGAAGCTCCGCTTCCACTCGGCCTCGGCGGTGAGACGGCCCGATTCGCCTTCAATGCCGCGGACGCGCTGCGTGGGAGTGAGGGCATTGTAGGGCTCGACGAAGGTCTCATCGACATCGTCGCGGCGGATGACACGCGCGTTGACATTGAGCGATAGCTGGCCGCCGGCCACCGACGCATCAGGAATATAGGCGTAGTCGAGCGACGGCAGCACCCAGGGCTGTTGTCCGCTTCGCGCAGAGGCGTTGTCGTCAGGTGTATCTTCCTGCACATCGAAATGCATGGCGCGCACGTCGAAATAGTTGCGGCCGTTGAGACCCGTCAAGTAGACCGACGACTGGTGGACGCTGCTATTGTACTTTTCGATGCCGTAGGTGTTCGAGAAATTCTTGTCGGTCTGCAGCAGCACGTCCCAGCCGAAGTTCCAGCGTGAGTTGATGGCGAACTGCCCCTGGGTACCCATCATGCCGCGGAATTTGTTGGGATCGCCGGCGCTGCCCGAATTGACGTTGTGGCCAGAGCTGGAGGGGAAGGCAGTGGTGTCGAGGAAAGCGTCGGGATTCTGCTGGTGTATCCCGGCGATCTTCAAGCTGTACTCGCCATTGTTGAAGCGCTGACGCCACTCGGCCTCACCGAGGAAACCCTGCTTGGTATAGCCGGTGCCGGTGACGGTCAGGTCGTAGGTCGGCGCCAATGCAAGATAATAGGGGACTTTCACGCCGACGCCGAGATCGCTCTTGTAGATGATGCTCGGGATCAGGAAGCCGCTCTTGCGCTTCACCGTCGGGTCGGCAATTTCGAATGCAGGCAGATAGGCAAGCGGAAAACCGAAGAACTCGAAATTCGCATTCTCGAAGCGAACCGTCTTCTTCTCGCCGTTCCAGATGATCTTCTTGGCCTTGACGCGCCAGGTCGGCGCTTTGTCCGGCTTATCCTCGCACGGCTCGCAGGCGGTGTAGACGCCATTGTGGAAGGTGGTCAGCACGCCGCCCATGCGTTCGGCGCTTTCGGCGGCGAAATAGGCCTTGTCGATGGTTTCGACCCGCAACGCGTTGACGAAGCCGTCGGCGAAGTCATCGGTGATGTCGATATGCTGCGAATTGATCTTGGTACCGTCGCTGTTGATGACTTCGACGTTACCGCTTGCGACCATTCGCTTGGTGTTGCGGTTGTACTCGACCCGCTGGGCGACAAGGCGATTGCCACCATAGTCGATCTGCACGCCGCCAACGGCGGTCACGGTCTGGTTGTCGTTGTTATAGACCAGCGTGTCGGCCGCCAGCAGCATTTGCGAGCCGGACGGAACCGATGTCGCCATGTCGCCGACGTCCTGCGCAAGCGCCGGTGCCGGAACGGCGTAGGCAAGCACGCACGCCAAGGCGGTCGCCGCATAGAGGCGCGCCAAACCGGCCTGCCTGTTGCTGGGCAAAAACGCCTCCCTCACTAGCCGTCTTCCTTGTATAGCAGGAAAGTCACCCCGAAGAACATAGCCACCATGACCGGTACCCAGGCGGCTACGACAGTCGGCACGAATCCCGCCACGCCGAATGCCTTCACCAGAACCGAAACGACATAAAGCAGAAAGCCAGCGATGATGCCACCCAGAATCATCGTCGCCGACTGCCCCATCCTAGCAAATCGCATTGAAACCGTTGCCGCGATCAGCGTCATGGCGACGAGAAGGAACGGCAACGCCACGAGCGAATCAAACTGCATGGCAAAGGCATTTGCCTTGAGGCCGAAGGAGCGGGCAACCTCGATCTTTCCGGGCAGGTCGTAGAAGGGGATGGTTTCCGGGCGCGCCAGCCGCTCTTGCACGAATTCGGGCTTCAGATTGGTCGGTACGCGATCGGTTGCCGATGCCTGGAT
>NZ_RZRR01000034.1:0-14994 GCF_003998555.1 Mesorhizobium sp. M7A.F.Ca.CA.002.09.1.1
TCTGCGATGTTCCGCGCCTTGTCATCCCCCGCCCAGTGACGCCGACCGCCGGCACCGTTGATCACCTCGAAACGCCGAAGCTGCCGCTCCGGGTCAAGCGTAAGGTCAAGTCCAGACACAAGCCGATCTCCGATCCCAATACAGGATCGGCAACCTCACAGATCGCGACCACTCCCGAAAGGTGGTCCGGAAACACCGCTCTGATGTCCGCTGTCAAGGTTTGGAACGCATGAGGTCGCCCGATCCGAGGAACGGCTGCTCATTCTGATGATCGCGCATGGGTGGGGAGGCGGAACTGAAGGACGTCGGTGATCAAGCTCTGATGCGCGGGTTGGCTACCGCATTCCCGATTGTGCGTCCGGGGCTGTTCCTATCTTACTGCGGGCGTCGGTCGATTTGCCGGCCACAAAGCGTCTGACGGGCATTCCCCTGCCGTGGTCCCGCCTCCGCCCATGCGCGATATGTGCGCCATCGCGGCGAGCGATCAGGTGACGCGCGCCTCCCTTGCGACTGCCCACATAAAGCCGACCAGTTCACGGGCGATCGCGGTGCAGACGACCGTTGTCCGTTTGCCCCGAGCGCTCAGCATGCGGTAGCGGGCTGTCAGGCGGGACTGCGCCTTCCAGGCGATCTCACGCACCTTCGGTGACGCCTGCTCCAACCGGTATAGCTTCGCCTTCCCGACCTTGGGCGGATGTCGATAGGTCCAGGCGCTCTCGACCAACATGTGGCGAACCCGACCGTTGCCTGCCTTTGTGATGCCGCCGCGCCGGACTGTCTCCCCGGTTGAGCGCTCGCCGGGGACCCGACCGAGATATCCCATGAGCTGGCGTGGGCTTTCGAACCGGCTGGCGTCGCCGACTTCGGTGACGAACGTCACGGCGACAATTAGGTCTACCCCACGCAATGTCTGAAGCGCCCACACGATCGGTGCCAGCGACCAGGCCGGGACGAACTCTTCGATCACACGCTCCAGCCGCTCGACCCGCTCTTTCGAGACGCGCACCGCCTCGACCATCTCCTGGAGTGCGATCTGATGCGCGGGATGATCGAACCTTGTTCCTGAAGCCAGCGTAGATAGCGCATCGTCCAGCTCTTCTTTCGCGGATAGCTACGGCCGTGCTTGAGCATGAATGCGCTCACCTGCTGGCGATGGACCCGCAGCGTCTCGACCGCGCCCGCCCGCGCGCGAACAAGATCCCGTATGGACTCGTGCCCTTCATCGGGAACCCACACCGCGGTCAGCTCGCCGGCGCGCAATAGTCGGGCAAGGGAAATGGCGTCTCGACGGTTCGTCTTCACCCGATCGCCGGGCTTCCTTGGTATCAATGATGGTGCAACCACGGTGCACTCGTGCCCGAGCGACCGGATCAGGCGATAAAGGCCGTACCCGGTCGGCCCAGCCTCATAGCAGAAATGCACGTAATCAAAGCGGCTGGCGATCCGGCCTATGACCCGCCGCATGCTGGTCGCCGACGCGTCGACCTCACCGAAGAACCGAACCTCTCCTTCCCGGCCTGCCTCCGCAATCGCAATAGCGTTCTTAAGCTTCGCAACATCGATTCCGACAAATGCTTCTCTATAATCCGCCACGGCTCGTCCTCCTGTGGTGAGGATCGGCTCGGCCCGTCCGAGCAACCCTCGGACGCGCAGTGTAGGGCGAGCCACCTCATCGGCAGAGGCGGACATACGGTCTTACTGTCAAGACGCTGACGACCCAGAATCGCCGGGCGCTGCTGACGGCCCTCAAGTCGCTTCAGGAAAAGGCCATCGCCATCGAGAACGACATCCGTGGCCTGTTTCGTAACTTCGGTCTCAAAGTTGGCATTGTCGACGGCCGGCAAATTCGCGGATCGCATCCGGGACCCTTCCGGTGACATTCCGGAACTCGAGACATCATGGAGACGTTGCTCACCGCCCGTCGGAAACTTTGCGAGCAGTTCACGGTGCTACACGAAAGACTGTTGTCGATCGTGAGGGGTGACACGGTTTGCAGGCGGTTGATGACCGTGCTGGGCGTCGGCCCTATCGTTGCACTGGGTTTCAACGCCACGGTCGATATTCCTGCCCCCTTCAGGAATTCGAAGGACGTGGGGCCGTATCTCGGTTTGACGCCGCGGTTACATCAATCAGGCTAGGATAATCGCGTCGGCAGGTCAGCCTAGGAAGCTTGAATGGGATTGACTTCAACACGCCGAATAGACAAGTCCAGGCATTTGGTGGAGCGGATTGAGAGTGAAGCGCTCGGGCTGGGAAGCCCATGCCTTGCAGATGAACTCGTAGGGTGAGACCTTTGAGGGCCTTCAGCCTGCGGCCGAAATTTGTAGGCCGCAACAAAGTCGGCAAGATGCCGACGCAGTTGGTCATGATCGTCGTAGTGGAAACGCTTGCCCGTCGCGTCCTTGATGGTGCGGTTCATTCGCTCGACCTAGCCGGTGGTCCAAGTATGCTTTGGCTTCGTGGTTCGAAGCACAGCGCGACGATGCGGCCCCCGAACGTGCTTGCGGGCTTCCTGGCGCCGCGACGAGCGCTTGCAGGCGCTGACGGTCGCTGGCCAAAACGGTGAAGGGGGATGCTATTGCGCATGCATCTAACTCGCACGCCAAACCGCAAAACGGAATCCCGAAATCGGACTCTTTTGATCCGATCAATCCACTATGAGACGCCGATTCCGAAATAGCGGGTGTGGGCGACATTGAGGATGCGATTGATCAAGCTTACGAAGCTGTGTCCGCCGGCCGTTGCAGCTGTGCCATAACTGGAGTGTATACCAAGGGCCGGCACCGAGTTCATCTCTAGGACAAACGGTTGGCCTGAGCGATCGATCCGGAAATCGACGCGGGCATAGTCCCGGCAGTGGCAGGCACGGAAGGTCGCAACCGAAATATCCCGTAACATCGTCTCAAGCCCGCTCTCGATTTTCGCCGGGCAAATCTTGGGCACCGCTGCGGCCGCCACGTACTTCGCATCCCAATTCATAACACGCGTTTCGCGGTCACCGAAGTCCTGCTCCACTAGAGGCAAAACTTCGGGCTCCCCGTTTCCGAGCAACGCAACGCAGATTTCCCGCCCCTCGATGTATTCCTCCACTAGCGCATCCTGAGCATGCTGCGTGACGATCACTTCGACGGCCTGCCGCAACTTAGAGTGTTCATGTATGATCTGCAATCCGAAGCTGCAGTCCTCCTCCCGCGGCTTCACTACCACTGGGAATCTCAGGTCGCCGGTGTTCTCGGTGCCGCGACGCATCACGCGAAAGTTCGGAGTCGGCACGCCCTGATCGCGGATGAGCATTTTGGTAATGACTTTGTCTCCCGTCAGCCCAATCCCGAAGGGGCTACATCCAGTGTATGGAACACCGGCCATCTCAAGCATGGCAGGAACATGAGTGTAACGCTTTTCGCCCTGAATTCCCTCCGCCAAGTTGAAGACCATTCCCGAGGGGCGACCTTGCGGATCAGGTGGCATGAACCGCTCGAGACTGGCGAGCAGTCCTTTATCGCCTTCACACACTACCGTCTCGTGGCCGCCCTCTTGAAGTGCCGCCACCACATCTTCCAACGTGCCGCTATGCGGCCAAGGCTGCGGCGGCTGCGGACAAGGCTGACCGAACCGGTTAATCACACCGTTGAAATCACTGTTCGTTACGATGGCTACTCGCATGAGCTATCTCCTTTGACGTTTGTCTGCTGTCACGAAACCAATGAAAACTGGATGGAGGCCAACCGCTATATCAACATTGACGACCTGCACGAGTACAAGAGGCTCGAAGCACCATGGCTGACCCTTTTCACAACCCCCTCCACAAACATAGGTCCACCACCCGGTTCCCTCTCCGGTTCCCGACCCTTTCCGCTGGCGGTGCTCTTTTTGCCCAAGTAGCTCGAAAGACGGCGAGTTGGGTTGCGGTACCATCAATAAAGCCTTATGCAGGGTTTATGCCAAAACAGATGATAACCGGCGGATGAGAGCGCTCCGACGCGAAATGATCGCTTCAAAAACCGTGCCAACCTCGCAAAATGCACGTCGGCCAGTGCTTTGAGTTTGATATCAAACTTACGGTCATATCAGGTACTAAACTGGCCCGCACAACCACTATGTCGCAGGCGCGACAAAATCCGACAGAGATCGTATCCCAGGGGACGAGCGGCGACCCATCCGCAGTCTTTTGACGCTCGCCGGTCCCTTACATCGAGCCCTGGCGTCCAGAATTGAAGTTGGGCGAAGGCGATCCGCATAATCGTATGCCCGGCCTGGCCGGCTTCAACGTGCGAGCGCTGCAGCAGTTTCAACAATGATGGCGAGTCGGCATAAATCTTCTTGAGAGGCTGGCGCTTAATCCCGGAACAAACGCGGCAATCAGCACTTCGCCTTGCTCATTTCGATGACGGCCATAGTGTTATTGCGCGCTTCAAAAGCTGGACAGCGATTCCGCTAATTCCCGGACAGCGTTTTCACAAAAGTCCGACAGTTCGTCGAGGTTGGTCCTCGGCAGCCTGGTTGCTGTAGGGCTGATTGATTTCGGTGTTCTCGGAGTCGGTCAAGAGGGCCGAGGCTTTTTTCTTCGGATGCTCTCGCCCTGAAGGGCGATGCGGTGTGCATTGTGCACGAGCGGTCGTGTATAGCGTCGGCGACCGTGCTGTCGTTAATAAGGTCGTGCCAGCTTGCCACGGGGACCTGGGCGGTGATCAGGGTGGATTTTCTCTGATAGCGCTCCTCGACGATTTTCGAAGAGGTGGAAGCGCTGCTGATCGGAGAGAGCATGGTTGCCGAAGTCGTCGTGGATGAGCCAAGTGGACACGGGTGAGCTTGTCGATGAGGCGGGGAAAGGAACCATCGATGCGTCGCTCTCGAACAGGATAACAGTGCGGCTTCGGAAAAGTCCGGACAGGCTTTCCGGTAATCTCAATGATGAGATCCGCGCCCGCCGTTCCAAAAAAAGGTTCGGCACGAAGCCCGCATTTTTTGCACTGGGCTTACGGCGTGCTGATCCACTGTTTCGTCATTACTATTCCCGAGCCTTGCAACCGAGCCGGAAGCGTCAGGCGAATGCAGGATTCCTGCGCTCGTAGAGCGTCCCAGCTTGGTCAGCACAACCTGACGATACGCGCCATCTTGGCGGCAAAGGCATTTGACGCAGCTGAATTGTCACGATCAGACGGCAGTTGGATCCTCATTGGATGGCCAGTGTTGCAAAAATCACAGGCTGGAGATCGGACTTGCGCCCTGGTGAATTTCCGCCACCGCATCGGGGTCGGTCTTCAACCCGGCAACTTCGACTTCCCAATTATAATAGAGACCGCGGCCGGGGCTTTGGCGGAGAGGGTCAGTCCTGGCGATGCCTCTCTCGAGCCGGCCTACATTGCAGCTGCCAGGCGGTTGGTTGAGCGCGGAGCCGTCGCGATAACCAGGGACTGCGGCTTCAGTATCTGGTGCCAGGCTGCACTGGCCACGTCTGTCAAACTTCCCGTGGCCATGTCGAGCCTGCTACTGGCGCCCACGCTCCTCCGGCAGCTTCCGGCCGGCGCAAAGCTCGCCGTCTGGCCGCAGACTCAAGACACTGCGGCGAAGAGCTGCTGGGCATGGATTCATCCGCAGGGGCAAGAGTAGCCATCGGCGGCATCGAAGGTAATACGCGGCCGGCTAGTGTTACCGAAATGGAGTCCCCGGGTTGCAGTCTGTGTCGCGACTTCGCGCCGCACATCCCAAGATTGACGCACTCCTATTTGAATGTACATTGTCCCCGATGGTGACGTCAGCAATCCGTCGTAGGACAGGACTGCCCATCTATGACGCCGCGCCCCTTTATCGAATGACATTCGCGTCCGTGGCTTGACCGCTTGGAGGCCGTCAGGTGCTTGAGCGCGGCAGTCTCAAGTTTTAAGGGGTGGCAGCGTGGAATCTGCTCCTCGCGAAAGAAGGAAGCCCCAGGCGACTTTCGATCGTATATGCCGCGGCTAGGACGGAGGTGTCGGAATAGCGCGCGCCGACCAGTTGTAGCCCGACGGGCAGCCCTTGATCATCCAGGCCCGATGGAATCGATGCTGCTGGTTGCTGGGTCAAGTTGAAAGGGTAGGTGAAGGGCGTCCAGTCCACCCACCCCTTGTAACTATCATCCGGCACATTTCGCCCGACGGGGAACGGCGCGATAGGCATCGTCGGTGTGACCAAGAGATCGTAATTTTCGTGGAACTTCGCCATCAGAGCGGAGAGCTCGAACCGCATCGCCTCAGCTTCCTGAAATTCGGTAAGGGTGATCTTCAGCCCGCGTTCGGCACCTTCCAGAAAGCCAGGATCTAGTAATTGTCTTTGCTGTTTGTTCATTCGTGACACAATACGGGCGGCGCCAGCGAACCAGAATGTAGAAAACACCTCCACCGGATCCGCAAATCCCGGATTGACTTCGGCCACCTCGGCCCCAAGAGCTCGAAGCTGGTCGATCGCATTATCGGTAACGTTTTGGATATCTCGCGCCACCTTGACATAGCCGAGGTTCCGACTGTAGCCGATCCGCAGGCCCCTGATGGTGGTCTTTGCTGGATCGGGGTCGAGACCTAGGTACGCCGGACCCGCATAGCCATCGCGAGCGTCCTTTCGTGCAATCACATTCATCATCAGGATCGCATCCGCAACGGTGCGGGTCACCGGCCCCAAATGAGACAGCGTTGTCATGGCGCTAGCTGGCCATTGCGGAACGATGCCGAAGGTTGGCTTGAAGCCGAAGGTCCCCGTGAAGCTCGCCGGTATCCGGATTGATCCCCCGCCGTCGCTACCCTGATGAAGAAAGCCAAGGTTGAGCGCAGCCGCAACTGCCGCCCCTCCCGACGACCCGCCTGGTGTCAGGTCAGGATTCCAGGGATTGCGGGTGATCCCGTAGACCGGGCTGTCTGTTACCCCTTTCCAGCCAAATTCTGGAGTGGTTGTCTTGCCCAGGATAACGCCACCGGTCTCACGGATACGGGCTGGAACAGGGGCGTCTTCAGTCCAGGGTCCCTCGGTGCTGCCGGACAATGAGCCACGTCTTGTCGGCCAGCCTCGTGTCAAGGTGAGGTCTTTGATGGTGGCCGGAATGCCATCTAGTACTCCGGCTGGTTCCCCCTTCATCCATCGACCCTCCGAGGCCCGGGCAGCAGACCTGGCCCCTTCGTGGTCGACGAGGCAAAATGCGTTCAGCGCCGGGTTGTTGGCGTCGATGCGGCTGAGACAGTCATCGACGACTTCAACAGGCGAGAGCTGCCGCCTTCGGTAGAGTTCCAGGCATTCGCACGCCGACAGACCCTCAAGAGATGTTGGCACGGATGAACGAGTTTTCATTTTACGAGGTCCGCTACATTCAAGCCTGGCATAAGACGGCAGTTATTCATTCGTTCTGCGGCCCTTGTCAGACCGATCATCAAGACGTCGGACGGGATCCCAACGTGTTCTCTACGAGCTTGATCCAGTACGATGTTCCATAAGGAATCGCCTCGTCGTTGAAATTGTAGGCAGGGTGATGCAGGCCGGCGCTGTCACCGTTCCCGCACCAGACGAAAGCACCCGGCCGCGCCTGCGCCAGGAAGGAGAAATCTTCCCCCCCCATTACCGGTGGCGTCTCGAGCACATTGTTTTCACCGGCCACGCCCTTGGCCGCGCTTCTCGCAAGGTCGGTCTGCTGGACCTCATTGAAGAGAATTGCGTCGAAGCTCTGAAATTTAATATCTATCTTCGCGCCGGTTATCTGGGCGATGCCGGCGACCACTTCGCCCACCCGCTCCTTCACGAACTTGCGCACCTCCGGCTTTAGCGTCCGCATGGTGCCCACCAACTCCGCTGTTTGCGGAACGACGGGGACTAGTCTCTGCCCGGACTGGAACTGGTGGAACGAAATTCCTGCCGAGTCGACAGGGTCAATGTTCTGAGCCAGGATATGCTGCAGGGCCGTCACAAGCTGAGCGCCGACCAGAATCGGATCGATGCATTCATGAGGCCTTCCAGGGTGCCCCCCTCGCCCTTCAATGCTAATTTCTATGCTATCAGTTGCCGCCATCACTGGACCTTGCCGGATTCCGAAGACACCTACCGGCAAGCCCGGACGATTGTGCATTCCGTAGATGTGCTCGATGCCGAACCGCTCCATCAAACCGTCATCTAGCATGGCAACGGCGCCGGTACCGATCTCCTCGGCAGGTTGGAAGATCATGACCGCCGTTCCAGCGAAATTCCGAGTATCGGCAAGATAGCGCGCGGCACCCAACAGCATCGCGGTGTGGCCGTCATGCCCACACGCATGCATCAAGCCCTTGTTCTTGGACGCATAGGGCAGATCGGTCGCTTCGTTGATCGGCAGCGCATCCATGTCAGCGCGCAATCCGATAACCTTTGGGTTACCGTCGCTCACGACGCCGTTGCCCTTGATGACGCCAACGACGCCGGTTTTGCCGATGCCGGTCGCGACGGCGTCGCAGCCGAATTCGCGCAGGCGCTCGGCGACAAATGCCGAAGTACGGGGGATGTCGAAGCCCAGTTCGGGATGTGCATGGATGTCCCGGCGCCAAGCCACTATCTCGGGGAGAAACTCTGCGACGCTATTGAGAATTGCCACGGGGACTTTCCTTTCTTGCCGGTTGCAGGCGAATTTCACGCTTTGTCCTTGCGAGAGCCGGGAGACCCGTTTCCGCGCTGCCGGGAGCACAGCATCCTCTGTGCGACGTAGGCACCCCAGCTATTCCGCCGACTGAAGCCGCTCCAATTAGCCGGGGACCGACAATCCTGAATTCCGCTCCGCCCAGAATGTAGCAAGTGCCAAAGAGCTTGGTTGCGCGAAGGGCGCCTTGGTCCCGCAGAATATCATCGTTTTTTGGTCATTGGCGCATAACACCTGCAGGCTGAGAGGAGGTGCCCTGGTATATATGCGGGACCATTCAAAATAGGACAGCCGACATTCAGAAGTGCGGGACAACTGCGACCCGCGGAAGGCGCGTGGTGGTTGCCTGGGCGGGCTCTTTTGAAGGCTACTCTTCAGCAATTGGCAGAGCAAACGACGCCTTGATCCGATCCATTACAACGATTGTCTTGAACCCCTTTACTTCAAGATGTTCGTAAAAAAAACGACGGGTAAACGCCTCGTACTCGGCCATGTCCTGAGCAGAGACCGTAATAATAAAATCCGCTTCACCCGTAACGTAGTAAGCGTTCATGATCTCAGGCGTCCGCCGAATTGCCTGCTTGAAACGATCGATGATATCGGCGCGATCGCGCTCGAGAGTGATGGATACCAGCAGGAGCAGGGGCCGACCGACGGCTTCCGGTGAAACTATGGCAACGTCCGCTTCGATGACGCCAGCGTCTCGAAGTCGCTTTAATCTCCGCTGACAAGCGGTAGCCGATAGTCCGGCAAGTTCGCCCAATTCCTCTGTCGTAAGGCGATTGTTGCGCTGCACGACGTTGAGAATCTTCCGGTCAATTCGATCCAGATCCATTCACAATCTCTGCTCATGATGATATCGGCCAATGCCAAGGCCGCCAGTCCGTACGTCCAAAATGTAGCAAGTGCCAAACGCCCTCTCGGCGCTAAAGTCGGTCCAAGTCGCAGAAAATCGGCGTTTCTTTCGCCATCTGCGCACAATACCGGCATAGTATAACTATCTGAGGGGTGCCGCTGAATCGATGGGCGTTGCTGGTGAGCAGTTGCGGGCCAGCGCAAGAACGGCAGATTCGATCGGGTGGGGGCGATCCCCGGTCGAAAAGATCCTACCGATCTCGTTGCTCAGGCGCAGAAAACATGAGTTGCAGCACGCTCGCATCAGTTCGAGGCAAGCGTGTTAGGGAGCGACATCACCAAGGGTGTCGGCGTTGCAGCATAAATCGGAGACCATGAGAGTCAGGCTATGAACCGGCCCCGGCTTTCGGATGCCTTACGGCCCTCGCGCGTCGGCCGCGAGTGAACTATGATCCGCATGGGTGTGGGGCTGGAGGAGAAGGTCGTCGGCTCAGTCAGGCTAACGTCGCTCCAAGCACTGGTAAGAAGCCCTATCCGCGGTCTGAGAATTACCCAAATTGATCTCTCGTGAGGCAGTTGTTGCAGCTGCATTCCGTCGAGACGCTTCAGTGATCCGCGAGAATGGCTCGCGATCTCTGCGTGAATCGCGGTTTGGCGCAGGAATGCGGCGTGGGAGACCGAATGTTAGACCAAAGTCGGCACGAGCACCGTGTAAAATGGGCAGGTCAGCGCAGACCAGTCTGGCGGCATTCTTACCCTTGCCGGAACGATCGCCTGAACAAGGTAGCTCAACCGCCGTCCGCACTCCCAGGAGAGAAAGCCATATGCTTCCCTTGGACATCCTCCGAAAGGAGTTTCCAGCCACAGCAAACGCCATCTACATGGATGTCGCGAACCAGGGCCTCATATCAAGCACAACATTGGCTTCAATCGAGCCTCATTTGAACAATCGGCTGCATGGCCTAAACGACGAAGAAAGAATGCTCGAACACGTCGAGCGTACTCGCGCTAGGTTCGCACAATTTATCAATTCAGATCACGATGAAATTGCAATTACCAAGAATGCATCGGAAGGCATCAACATCATCGCTAATGCGATCGATTGGAGAGATGGAGACAACGTCGTTCTATGCCCAAAATTGGAACACGCAAATAATATCTTGCCATGGATTCAGATCAGAGACCGCTACAATGTCGAGTTGCGAGTCGTAGAGCCGGATAACGGCTCAATTCCCCCTGATGCATTCGTAAAGGCGATTGATTCTCATACCCGCGTTGTTGCCTTGGCGACGGTGACGATGGTTCCGGGGTTTCGGACCGTCATGGAGCAGATATCCGAAGCCTGTAGGCACTACGGTGCATTTCTTTTGGCGGACGCGACGCAATCTGTTGGGATACTCCACACCGACGTCAATCGACTTGGCGTAGACGGTGTAGCAGTGTCCACTGTGAAGGGTTTGATGGGTCTTTATGGATCGGGTTTTTTATATTGCCGTAAAGAATGGGCCGATCGGCTGAGCCCGGCCTATCTTGCGCGCTTCAGCGTAGATTTCGGAAACGCGCCAGAATCAGCTCCGGTACCTAGTTTTGTAAAGTTGCGCTCTGGCGCGCCCCGCTTTGATATCGGGCATTACAACTTCCCTGGCATGTTGGCTGCATATGCATCAATGGGCCAGCTACTTGATATCGGAACCGAGGCGATCGACCAGAGCGTTACCTCACTCGCAAAACGTATGGCCACTGGTCTCTTAGATATCGGGCTTCCGGTCTGCGGCGGGCCACCAGGCGCTCACACTGGAAGTATCGTAGCCGTTGGCGATTCCAGCGATCTTGTTGAAGGGCGCCCAGTCGACGCCCGCATTCGGTCGCTTCACGAGCATTTCACGAAGAACGGGGTAATCGTCTCAATACGCAGAGGCATGCTCCGGTTTTCCCTGCATCTTTACAACACCGCCGATGAAGTCGATCGCGTAATCAATCTGGCCAAGAGCTGGTCGAAGTAAGAGCGACACGGCTAGTTCATGCACACAGGAGAGTACATGTCGACCCAGAGCGCCGAGACTATCGGACTTCTCCAAGATCTTATAAAGATCGAGAGCATCAATCCATCGCTGTCGCCAAAAGGTAGTGGAGAGCAAGGTGTAGCCAAGTTCCTCGAGGGTTTTTGCAAGGAGCGGAAGCTGGCTTACGGGATACAGGAGGTGGCCGATGGTCGCTCGAATTTCCTGACCTGGGTACCTGGGAAAGAACCCGATAGGCGTATTCTATTCATTGCTCATATGGATACCGTTCCTATCGATAGGTGGGAATCAGATCCATTCTCGGGTGAGCAACGGGACGGGCGAATATATGGGCGAGGTAGCTGCGACACAAAAGGCTCACTTGCAGCTATGTTGATTGCGCTTAGCTCACTTGGTGAACGGCAGCCCCGGGCCACGGTTGTTGTGGCAGCCAGCATTGACGAAGAGTACCGCAAACTTGGCGCCCGCGCTATAGCCGATTCCGGTGTCGCTTATGAGGGTGCGGTAGTCGGTGAACCCACCGAATTAGAGCTCGTTGTAGCTCACATGGGTTCTGTCCGCTGGCAAATCGAGGTTCAGGGTGTACCGGCTCATACGTCGAAGCCTCATCTCGGAGTGAACGCGATCACGGGCATGGCCAAGGTGGTATTGGCACTTGATGAGCACCATCGATCCCTTGTGTCTCGGGCGCAGCACCCATTGGTAGGGTCATCACAGCTGACCGTGAGCCTCATCGAAGGAGGTTTGGAACTTACCACTGTACCGCCGGTATGCCGTATCTGGGTCGATCGGCGTCTCATACCCGGGGAGCGGCCGCAGGACGCGTTGGCGGAGGTAGAAAGCATACTGGAAGGCCTTCGCCAGGGCGAAGACAAGATCAATGTTCGGTCATTGCTTCCCGCATTGGAAGACCCGCCTCCAATCAGTTCCGGGTCGAGCAAAATTGCAGCAGTCGCAGGAGCGGCTTGTGCCCACGTCGCGGGGACCGGAGAGCAGAAGGGAGCCACCGGCGGCTCGGATGCAAATCAGCTGTCATTGGCTGGGATCCCGTGTGTGATTATCGGACCCGGGCGTACTGCCCAAGCCCATACGAACAACGAGTTCGTTGAAATCGATCAACTGACCAAGGCTGCTGATTTGTACCAGAGAATCATGCTCACATATTAGGAGTGGCCGGCCTGATGGGGGTGCTCAAACCCCGTCCATTGGGCCGCGGACGCCCCGGATGCTGCATGAGCGTGGCGGCCGCAACGTCCCGATCTTCGCTGGTCTCGTCGGCGCTTCCCACGTAGATCTTGCCGCCCGTGCTTGAAATTCTGTTGCGACAGGCAGAGTGCGTCTTCACCATAGGGAGGGCATGATCTTCCACCGGAGACGCAGAGCCACCGAAAATTTGGCGCTCATATGCGGATAACGTACGGCAAGTGCCTAGGAAATGCAGATTTTCCGCGACAAGAAGAAATCCTCGGGGAAAACAGCCTCTTGTGACGTGATACGAAGAGAAAGTATGCGGACAGGACGAATGCCTGATCCGTTCGAGGAATGCCTGTTTTGAAGGACTCGACGAGATGAAATATGAGAAGCCATTTCCGCCCGAGGAGTTTCGGCGTCGTGTTCATGACGTGAAGCAGCGGATGGAGCGAGCGGGGCTGGACTTGCTGATCTGCCAGGATCCCGCGAATATGTATTGGCTTACCGGCTTTGACGGCTATTCGTTCTACGTGCCTCAGGTGGTCTTAGTGCATCTCCAGTCGGACATGCCCCTCTGGTTCGGACGTTTCGTCGATGTAAATTCCGCTTATATAACGACGGATCTGCCTAGAGAAAATATAAGCTCATTTTCCGATCATAGACTTCAACATCCAGAATTACATCCATTTGACGATCTTTGCGAGCTTATCAATTCGCGCGGCTGGGGATCTGATCGAATCGGTGTCGAGCTTAACGCCCACTTCTATACTGCCCGAGCACATCAACATCTCGTCAAAGGCCTTCCGAATGCAAAATTCTCTGATAGCCGCGAATTAGTCAATTGGGCACGGCTTATAAAATCTGACCTTGAACTAGTCTACATGAGAGAAGCGGGCCACCTTGCAACGCATACGATGCAGACGGCAATCGCTAACCTAAGGCCTGGAGTGCCGCAACATGAGGTCGTCGCGGAGGTGTACCGGGCCCAGACACGAGGGGTGGACGGTAAATATGGCGACTCTAGCGGTCCTCCTCTTATCCAGACTAGCGAACAAACGAACGCTCCGCACCTCAGTTGGACCGAGGAGCCCTTGCCGACCTCTGGCCTGGTTCTCATGGAGTTCGGCGCCACCCGACGCCGCTACTGTGCGCCGCTGTGCCGCACCGTCCACATCGGAAAGCCACCCGCAGAGGTCTCGCGTCTTGCTGAGGTTATAGTGGAAGGCGGGGATGCTGTGCTCGAGATGGCAAAGCCTGGTACCGTCGTTGAGGAGCTTAATGCGGTGTGGCAAGATATCCTCAAGCGGAACGGGTATATCAAGATAGGCCGCTCCGGCTATTCAATCGGACTCAACTTCCCGCCGGAATGGGGCGAACGCACGGTTAGTATTCGCGCGGGCGACAAGACCATCCTACAACCAGGAATGTGCTTCCATTTTCAGTCGGGGGTTAGGCTCGAAGGGTTCGGCGCCGCCATCTCTGAATCATTTATTGTAACCGAAAGGGGCGGTGAGCGATTGGCAGATGTTGATCGCCGCTTGATCGTCGTGGACTAGGTGATTTGGATGTGACCCAAATCGTTTTGCGATCTCACTGGGTCCGTTCGAAGCCGGTTGAAATTTGTTTCTGCGGCGAGCGGATGAACGGATCTAGCTTAAGGACGGCGCTGTCTGAGAGGTGCGGCATGCCCAACCTCTGGGACAGGAGAATCTCGCCTAGCACATGAGTTCTCTGCATCAGCGGAGATTAAGATCCGTAGGCCGAAATGAGCCACCTGTGACGCGAGCGCGGCGTGAACGTTGCCCCATTCTACAAATGCGCGGATGACGCAAGAGGACTTAGCTTTTGAGGAGCATTGAGGACGAGTTTACGCGCGCCTGAAGCGGGCTCTTGCCAACCCTGCGCGCCGGTGGGAACGCGAGTATGGTCCGCCCCGTCCGTGCAACACGTCGCGACATCAGCACACGTTGTTCCCGATAGATGGCTCGGCAGCGAAGCTCGCCTTTTGCCCGGGGCTCGCTTCATCCTTTTCTGCTGTTTCGTGCGACTTCACCACTTCACCAAGTGAATGTCTGGGTTATCGCGGGGACCTCAATTTCGGGACCCCAAGACCTCCTTCCGAATGAAGTCGTCCGCGATGCCATCGTGTCTGAAGCGGTCGCGGTCACCCTGCACAGTGCCGGACGAAAGTAGCCTTGCGGCGAGTTCCGTCTAAGATTCGAGGCGGTTGCGCCTGCGTCAGTGCGCCTGATCGGTGTCGGTCGAGAACTTAATGCCACGAGGCCAGATCGGGAACTCGGGATC
>NZ_RZRR01000350.1:0-5308 GCF_003998555.1 Mesorhizobium sp. M7A.F.Ca.CA.002.09.1.1
CCGCGATGCGGGCGATCGGCGGCGAAAACAGGTTGCGGATCGCCTCGCCCTCGCCCGCCACCGGCTGACGGTTCCAGTCGGCGTCGCTGGTCGGCACCCTGTGCAGCCCGGAACCGAATTTCATGCCGGCGCCGCCGGAGGGCGGGATCACATAGCCGTCGATCGCGCCGCCGACATCGAGCACGACCGGTGCCGCCTGCCAGGCCGCCTTGAGGTCGGCCGGCGGTTCGACATAGGCAAGTGCGGTTCGATAGGTCTTCAATTCTCCGTCCAGTTCCGGAAACAGTTTTAGCACCCAGGCGCCTGCGGCGACGACGATGCGGTCGGCCTGCATCGTCTCGCCGCTTTCGAGCACGATGTGGCCGGCTTCGGCGTCGACCTCGACGACCTTGCTGTTTTCGTAGACATTGGCGCCGTTGGCGCGCAGCCACTTTGCCAGGCCGGACGCGATCTTGCGGCAATGCAGGGCGCCGCCTTCGGTCGAGAAATAGGCGTAGCGAAACGACCCGGCTTCCAGAAACGGCCAGCGTTTCACGGCTGCATCGGGCTCCAGCAGTTCGAACGGAAAATTGCCTTCTTCCAGGCCCTCGCGATATTCCTCGGCCTCGTCGCCGGGCTCGCGCGAAATGCAGACAAATCCTCTGGGATCGAGATGGTTTTCGCCGAGGTCGGCCCACATCTCGTCCCAGGCCTGGTAGGCTTCGGTGATCAGCCGGCCGTAGCCGGTCCCCGCGCGGTAAGCGCGGCGGATGATGCGGTGGTGGTCGCCCGAGGCGGCCAACGGGTTTGGGATCGGCCCCTGCTCGACGATCGAAACGCTGTGACCCGCCTTGACCAGCGACCACGCGGTCGAGAGGCCGGCAATACCCGCACCGACAACGATCACCTTCATCAAATCAGACTTTCCGCAGCCGGTCGGCTGGCTCAACGTATTGGATTGCGGGCGCCAACATACGGTCTGGAACCAGGCTGGCAAGCCGCGCTATTGGTCTGGCATGAGCAAATTGACGCCACCTGCCCTGGCCTTTGATCCAGCCACGCGACATCTGCGGCTCGACCCGCACGAGCCGGCTTTTTTTCAAAACCCTTATGATGCCTATGCTTTCCTCCACGGCCTATCGAATGCATTCTTCTGGGAAGAATTCGGCTTCTGGTGCTTTGGCGGCTTCGACGACGTCAACCGGCTGCTGCGCGACCGCCGTTTCGGCCGCCAGAATCCGGCCGGCATTCCAGACAGTCGCGGTATCGGACAGGACCGCAGCCATCTCAGGGCTTTCGACGGCGTCGAAGCCAATTCGATGCTGGAACTGGAGCCGCCGGTGCACACGCGGCTGAGAACACTGGTCAACCGCGCCTTCGTCTCGCGTCAGGTCGAACGGCTGCGGCCGCGTGTCGAGGCTTTGGCCAACGAGCTGATCGACCGTTTCGAACCAGGCAAGACGGTCGACCTGTTGCCTGCCTTCGCGGCGCCCTTGCCGATCACCATCATTGCCGAAATGCTCGGTGTGCCGGTCGA
The DNA here is from genome assembly GCF_003998555.1 of Mesorhizobium sp. M7A.F.Ca.CA.002.09.1.1. Classification (NCBI taxonomy): domain Bacteria; kingdom Pseudomonadati; phylum Pseudomonadota; class Alphaproteobacteria; order Hyphomicrobiales; family Phyllobacteriaceae; genus Mesorhizobium; species Mesorhizobium sp. M7A.F.Ca.CA.002.09.1.1. The sequence continues at coordinate 1,517 of NZ_RZRR01000350.1, forward strand.
CATGGGGCCGCAACTGCTCGACTGGTCGCACCAGATGGTTGCCATGTACATGCATGGCCGCACGCGCGCGATCGAAGAGACGGCCAACCGAGCCGCGGGCGAATTTGCCGATTTCCTGCGTTTCCATGTCACCGAGCGACGCAAGAACCCTGGCGACGACCTGCTGTCGCTGCTGATCTCGGCGCAGGAGGACGGCAAAAAGCTGTCGGAGGACGAGATGGTGTCCTCGGCGATCCTGCTGCTCAATGCCGGTCATGAAGCGACAGTGCATCAGACCGGCAACGCTGTCCGTGCGATCCTTATGCAAGGCGGCGATGTCAGCCGCTTCTTCGGCTCACCCGAAGCGACCGCGGCAACGGTCGAGGAATGCCTGCGCTTCGACGCGCCGCTGCACATGTTCACGCGCTACGCTTATCAGGAGATCGAAGTCGCGCCTGGCATTGTCGTGCAGCCGGGCCAGACGATCGGGCTGATGCTGGGCATGGCCAATCATGACCCGCGCGCCTTCGCCGAACCGCAAGCTTTCCGGCCCGATCGTCCGGACCAGAAGAACGTGTCATTCGGCGCCGGCATCCATTTCTGCATCGGCGCGCCGCTGGCCAGGCTAGAATTGCAGGTGTCGCTGAAAACCCTGTTCGAACGGCACCCGAAGCTGCATCTTGCCGAAAGGCCAAGCTTCCGCGACACTTACCACTTCCATGGGCTGGAAAGGCTCGCCGTCGGCTTTTGACGAAGCGCGGATTTGGTCGCCGGCCTATTCCAGCCATAGCGCCAGCAGCAACCACAAGGTCGGCTCACCGGACCGCCCACGATGCCCTTCCACGACAAGGCACCGGAAGCTGTCTCAGCCAGTTCCAGCGAAATAGTCATACGCAGGCAGCACAAGCTTGGGGGAGAGCCTGAAGGCCGTTGCTGGCAGCCCCTGTCGATCCATGCCAAATCGCAAGATCGGTCGAGCGCGATATATTCGGAAAGGCCTAACTGGTGTCGTCACGGAGAAAGAGACGTTGAAGGCCGCACTTGAAAACTACCCAGCCCGAATGCAGCGGGTGCTAGACCATATAGACCAGCATCTGGATGACGATCTGGGGCTGGAGGCGTTGAGCGGTGTCGCGGCGTTCTCGAAATATCATTTCCACCGGCAGTTCACGTCCACCTTCGGGGTGTCCGTGCATCGCTATGTCCAGCTCGCCCGCATGAAGCGTGCTTCGTACAGACTTGCCGAAAGTGACGCCCAAAGCGTCACCGACATAGCCATGGATGCCGGTTACGACGCGCCGGATGCCTTCGCCCGCGCCTTTCGGCAACGGTTCGGACAATCGCCGTCGTCGTTCCGGAAGTCTCCCGACTGGGGGTCGTGGCTCATGGCCTTCGGGCCCCTCGAAAAAGCAAGGAACACGCTTATGCAGATAATCTTTGAACACGACGACGTGACGATCCGCGATGTGCCCCCGACGCCGGTGGCGATCATGGAGCACCGCGGAGACCGGGCGACGCTCCAGGACACCATCCAGCGGTTCATCGCCTGGCGTAAGGCGGCGGGCTTGTCGCCCGAGACAAGCCCGACCTTCAACGTCTTCCGTTCCGAAAGGGAGCCCGCGGTCCCGGCTGACTACAGCATGGACATTTGTGCCGGGACAGACCGGCCGATCGAGGCGAATGACGGGCAGATGAAGGCTGGCGTGATCCCCGGCGGGCGCTGCGCGGTGCTGCGCTACCCTGGCAATACCAACAATCTCGAACCCGCAGCACTTTATCTTTATCGTGAATGGCTTCCGGCCAGCGGCGAGGAAGCACGCGACTTTCCGATCTATTGCCAACGACATCTGTCCCACTTCCCGGAGGGCCCGCTACGCGAAGTGGTCGTTGAACTCTTTCTGCCTCTGAAATAGCTCGGCAGGACAGCGGTTTGTCCCCCCGATCGCGAGCATCATGGCGACGCGAGATCAAAGCTTGATCACATACTCCTTGCGAGTCGTTTCAAGCACTTCCCAGCTGCCCTTGAAGCCGGGCTTCAGCACAAAGCTGTCGCCGGTCTTGACGGTGCGCGCTTGCCCACCGTCCTCCGCGATCACCGAAACGCCGGACAGGATGTGGCAGAACTCCCACTCGTCATAGACGATGCGCCATTTGCCCGGGGTCGATTCCCATATGCCGGCATAGAGGCCGCCGTCGCGCTCCTCGACATTCCAGGTGCGGAATTTGGGATCGCCCGAGATCAGCCGGTCGGGCGCCGGTGCACCCTGTTCGGCGTCGACAGCGTCGACGCCGATGGAAAGAAAGTTTGACTCGCTCATGATCGATCAGACCTTGGCTAGCGCCTGTTCGAGGTCGGCGACGATGTCGTTGACGTCCTCGATGCCGATCGAAAGCCGCACCGTGTCCGGTCCTGCGCCGGCCTTGACCTTCTGCTCGTCGGAAAGCTGGCGGTGCGTGGTCGAGGCCGGGTGGATGACCAGCGACTTGGTGTCGCCGACATTGGCGAGGTGCGAGAACAGCTCGAGCGCCTCGACGAATTTGACGCCCGCGTCATAGCCGCCCTTCAGCGCGAAGGTGAACACGGCGCCGGCGCCAAGTGGTGAGTACTTCTTCTGCAGCGCGTTGTTCTTGTCTGAGGGCAGGCCGGGGTAATTCACCGATGCGACCTTGGGGTGGTTGGACAGCCAGGCGGCAACGGTGACGGCATTGTCGCAGTGGCGCTGCATGCGCAGCGGCAGGGTTTCCAGGCCGGTCAGGATGAGGAAGGCGTTGAACGGGGAGATCGCCGGGCCGAGATCGCGCAGGCCGAGCACGCGCGCGGCAATGGCGAAGGCGAAATTGCCGAAGGTTTCGTGCAGGACAAGACCACCATATTCGGGGCGCGGTTCCGACAGCATCGGGTATTTGCCCGATTTCGACCAGTCGAAGGTGCCGCCGTCGACGATGGCGCCGCCGATCGAATTGCCGTGACCGCCGATGAATTTGGTCAGCGAATGGACGACGATGTCGGCGCCATGCTCGATCGGCCGGATGAGGTAGGGCGAGGCCAGTGTGTTGTCGACGATCAGCGGCAGGCCGTGCTTGCGCGCGATGTCGCCGATCTTCTCGATATCGACGAAGGTGCCGCCCGGATTGGCGAGGCTCTCGATGAAGATCGCCTTGGTCCTGTCGTCGATCTGGCTCTCGAAGGTCGAGATGTCATTGGTGTCGGCCCAGCGCACCTCCCAGCCATAATTCTTGAAGGCATGGCCGAACTGGTTGATCGAACCGCCGTAAAGCTTGTTGGCGGCAACGAAATTGTCGCCCGGCTGCATCAGATTGTGGAACACGATCACCTGCGCGGCATGGCCGGAGGCGACCGCGAGTGCCGCCGTGCCGCCTTCGAGGGCCGCCATGCGCTCTTCCAGCACTGCCTGGGTCGGGTTCATGATGCGGGTGTAGATGTTGCCGAAGGCCTTCAGCCCGAACAGCGAGGCGGCATGGTCGGCGTCGTCGAAGACGAAGGAGGTCGTCTGGTAGATCGGCGTGGCGCGCGCGCCGGTCGCCGGATCGGGCTTGGCACCGGCGTGGACGGCGAGCGTGTTGAAACCTGGCGTGCGGGTCACTGAAAACCTCCCTTTTGAAACTCTTGAAATCGCCGGGCATTCTTGGCGAAGCATGAGCGCGAATGCAAAGAAGAAAATACCCTTCGGCTAGCGATCTGCGGCCGAGGCCCGAGAAAATGCGCTGGCCTAAGGAATAATTTTGCGCCTAAGGCGCATCGCGCGTCAGGCCTTGCTTTTGGTGCACGTCGTTATCCCAAAACCGCTGCGC
>NZ_RZRR01000351.1:0-5304 GCF_003998555.1 Mesorhizobium sp. M7A.F.Ca.CA.002.09.1.1
ATCGGGCTCAGAGCGTCGACCTTGTTGACGGAAACTGTGCCGGCCTGCAGCCGCCCGGCGATGCGGTGCGCGCGCGACAGGCTGTCGGTCCACAGCGATGCGGCGAGCCCGTAGGGGCTGTCATTAGCGATGCGGATCGCGTCGGCCTCGTCATCGAAGGCAATGACCGAAAGCACCGGCCCGAAGATCTCGTCGCGGGCAATCGGATCGGCAGGCGTGACATCGTCGAAAATGGTGGGCTGGACAAAGCTGCCGCGCCCATTGACCGTGACCATGTCGCCGCCCGCGACCAGGCGCGCGGTCTTTTTACCGGCCTCGACGAAGCGCATGACATTGGCGGCGTGGCGACTATCGACCATCGCGCCCATTTTCGAAATCGGATCGAGCGGATCGCCGGGCTGCGTGGCCGCCGCACGCTGCACCAGTTTCTCCACCAAGGCATCCTTGATGCCGCGCTGGACGAGCAGGCGTGAATTGGCGGAACAGACCTCGCCCTGGTTGAAGAAGATGCCGAAGGCCGCCATATCGGCCACCACATCGAGATCCCCGCAGTCGGCAAAGACGAGGTTGGGGCTCTTGCCGCCGGTCTCCAGCCAGACCTGCTTCATGTTCGACTGCCCGGAGTACTGCAGGAACATCTTGCCCACCGCGGTCGAACCGGTGAAGGCGAGGCAATCCACATCCATATGGCGGCCAAGCGCCTGGCCGGCGGTTTCGCCAAGGCCGGGCACAACATTGAGCACGCCGGCAGGCAGGCCCGCCTCCATCGCCAGCTCCGCCAGGAGCAGGGCCGACAGAGGCGACTGCTCGGCGGGTTTCAGCACCACCGAATTGCCCGCCGCCAGCGCCGGCGCGCACTTCCAGGTCGCCATGTCGAGCGGGAAGTTCCACGGCACCACCGCGCCGACCACGCCAAGCGGCTCGCGCCGCACCAGCACCAGATCGCCTTCGCCGGTCGGCGCCACCTCGCCATAGATCTTGTCGATGGCCTCGCCATACCATTGGAAGATCGCCGCCGAACCGGGGACGTCGACCGAGGCCGCATCCCTGACCAGTTTGCCCATGTCCAGCGATTCAAGCAGGGCCAGTTCATGCAGGTTGTCGCGCAGCAGCTGCGCCAGCCGCAGCAACACCTCCTTGCGGTGCGCCGGGCTGGTGCGCGACCAGACGCCGGCGTTGAAGCTGCGCCTAGCGGCGGCAACCGCCAGATCGATGTCTTCCTCGCCGCAGGACGCCACTTCGGCCAGCACCTCGCCCGTTGCCGGATTGACGCTGGCAAAGGTCCGGCCCGAACGCGCCGCGACCGTCTTGCCGTCGATGAACGCCTTGTCACGAAAACGGATCGCGGACGCCTTGCCGATCCAGTCCTTGTGGCTGAGTTCACTCATCGCAGGTGACCCCTGTCTTGACTATTCGTCGCCCGGCACGCCGTAGCTCGGCGCATCGGATGGGTTGATCGCGCGGGTCACATAGGCATCGAGCTGTGGCTTGTAGAGTTGCCACAGCGCCGCCAGTTGCTCGATAGGACAATCGTCGGTCCAGTCGCAGCGCAGGTCGGCGACCGGCCACGCCACCTCACGCACCAGCTTCATGCCGGCGGAATGGACAGGGCCAGCCTCGCCGCCGGCTGTCAGCGCCGCGCGCATAGTCGCGATGAGGCGGTCGCCGAGATGCCCCTCCGACGCCAGGAAGGCCTCGACCATCGCTTGCGGCACGCCATCATGGGCCAGCATGTTGCCGCCGCAGGCGACATTGTCAGCTCGCGCCTCCGCCCAGATGCCAAGAGCTTTGGGACCCGAATGGATCGCGGTCGCTCCAGCGGCGTCGACAGCCAGCACCTGCCGGTATTCGGGATAGGCACCGGTGCGCTTCAATATGGCAATCGCCTCCGCCGCGGACGCGCCGCGCGCCAGCAATTCGAGACCGCGCAGTCCAAGCGTAGGATCGGTGACGTTCTGGCTGGCAATGGCCCCGGCGCCCGCCTGCGCATAGGCGCAGCGCGCCGCAACAGCAGGCGACGAGGAGGACACCGCGACCCCGAACATGCCGGTGCGGCCGCACCGCGCGACAATGGAAAAGGTCATCGCAATCAGTCCGGAATGACGGCGGTGCCGTCGATCTCGACCAGCCAGTCCGGCCGCGCCAGGGCCTGCACGACAAGGCCGGTCGAGACGGGATGCACGCCTCTGATATACGCGCCCATGGTACGGTAGACCGCCTCACGATGGCGCACATCGGTGATGTAGACCACCACCTTGACCAGGTGCTCCATGGTGCCGCCGCACTCCTCGATCAGCTGGCGGATGTTCTGCATGACCTTGTGTGTCTGCTCGACCGGATCATGGCTGTCGATGTTCTTGGCCGTGTCGAGGTCCTGCGGACATTGGCCGCGCAGATAGACGGTCCTGCCGCCCCGCGTAACGACCGCCTGGCACAGATCATTGTCGAGCTTCTGCTCGGGATAAGTGTCCTTGGTGTTGAACTTTCGAATTCTTGTATGCGCCATCTTGGTCTCCGTCGGATCAGGCTCGAGGTCGGGGCATCCCGTTTGAGGTGCCGTGTCTATGCCACCTTGGTCTCGCGCTTCGCGGACGCATGGTAGGCTAGGTATTTGCGCTGCGTGGAAATATGGTCGGCCACATGCTGCGCGTCGTGCCAGACGCCCCAGATGAAGCTCGACCCCCTGCGCGATTGCCAAGGCAGTCCGAGGAAATAGATGCCGGGCTCGGTCGACACACCGCGCTGGTGCTTCGGCTTGCCCCTTTCGTCGAACACATCGACCTTCAGCCAGTTGTAGTCGACGGTGAATCCCGTCGCCCAGATGATCGAACCTATCCCGGCTTCCGACAGGTTCAGCTCGAGAATGGGATCGGTCATGCATCGCGGGTCCGGGCCGATCTTGCGGGCCTCGGGCTCTGGGGGAAGGTCGAGGCCGTTGCGGGCGACATAGGCATCTGCCTCGTCCAGAACCGACATGTAATTCGCATCGCCGCGCGCGATATTCTTGGCCAGATCGGGTGCGAAAATCATCACACCGTGCCTGTAGGATTCGGTCCGGCCAACCAGCGTCATCCCTTGCGCGGCAAGGCGCCGGAAGTCGATCGTCTGGCCGCCACGCGCGCCGCTGACCGCGATGGTGACATGTTCGGTGCCGGGCGCAGGCGCCTGCGCGTCCCACTTGCCCAAAACCCCCAGCCACCAGCAGAAGTCACGTTCGCGATAGGCCCGCGGCGGCCGATCGTGCGGCCCGACCGAGAGATAAACCCGCCGTCCCGCACGCTGGAGTTCGTCGGCGATCTGCACCCCCGAAGACCCGGAGCCGACCACCAGCACCGCGCCTGCGGGCAGTTGGCCGGGATTGCGATAGGCGCTGGAATGTATCTGCATAGGTCCGGCGTCCCCGGGAACGACGGCCGGGATGACCGGATGCTGGAAAGCGCCGGTGGCGGCAACCACGCTCCTGGCTTCGATCACGCCATCCGAGGTTTCGATCCGGAAGCCGGGACGGCCGACAAGCCTTTCCACTTTCCTGACCTCCACGCCGCAGCGGATGGGGGCAGCGATCATGTCGGCGTAAGCGACAAAATAGTCGGCGACCTTCTCCTTGCCGATAAAGGCATCCGGACCGGCATTGGGAAATTCCATGCCGGGAAAACGGTCATGCCAGGCGGGACCATTGGCAACCAGCGAGTCCCATCTCTCGCTACGCCAGCGTTCGGCGATGCGGTCCCGCTCCAGCACGAGATGGGGCACGCCGCACTTGCTCAGATGCTCGCTCATCGCCAGCCCCGCCTGGCCGCCGCCAACAACAAGCGTGTCTACTGTTTCGACTGGCATTCAGCGGCCCTTTCTGGCTCTCCCCGAGAGTTTCTGCGCATGCGGCGGAGGTCTGATCGTTGGTTTACTGGAGGGACCGGGCAGCGAAAATTACGATTTCATGTGGCAGTGGTTAGCTTGTTCCTAAATGCTGAATTGGCCGCGCGCAGACGGCTACGCCAGTATTGCCATAGCCGCCTTTTCGCCAATCATCATGGATGGCGCATTGGTGTTGCCACCGATCAATGTCGGCATGACGGAGGCATCAGCGACGCGCAGATTGTCGAAACCGCGCACCTTGAGACCGGCGGGATCAACCACCGCCATGGCGTCGTTGCCCATCCTGGCCGTGCCAACCGGATGATAGACGGTAAGAGCCTCGGCACGCAGATAGGCGAGAATCTCGTCATCGGTGTTCACGTTGGGCCCAGGCAGGATTTCCGGTCCGCGGATGCCGCCGAAAACCGGCGAAGCCAGGATCGAACGCGCGACCTTTATGCCCTCGACGAGGGTCAGGGCATCCTGTTCGTCACTGAAGAAGCGATGGTCTATGAGCATATTGCGGCGGGTGCCGTCGCGTTGAAGCGTGATTTCGCCGACGCTCCCGGGTCTCAACACACAGGTGTGCACGGCATAGCCGTGGCCATATTCGACGAGCCGACCGCGATGGCTGCGATAGCCCGGCACGAAGTGGAACTGAATGTCGGGTATGCTCCCGGCATACTTCGTCCTGGCAAAGCCGCCGGCTTCGACATAGTTGGTCGTCAGCATGCCTTTGCGCCGGGCGAAATACTGGAACGGCGCCGCCAGCATCGCCGGAAGATTGGCAAGTGAAAGGCCGAGCGTCTTGCGGCTGTTCGATCGCACCGTGATCATGCCATCGACATGGTCGCGCAAGTTCTTACCGACGCCTGGCAGGTTCGCGACCGGTTCAATCCCCGCTGCTTTCAGCTCCCCGGCCGGGCCGACGCCGGAAGCAAGCAGAATGCGCGGCGATCCGATCGCACCCGCGCTGAGGACGACCTCCGCTCGGCACCCCAACCGTTGGGTTGCGCCTTCCCTGATCACGTTGACGCCGGTGACGCGCTCGCGTTCAATCGCCAGATCAAGAACCTCGACGCCTGACAATATCCGTAGATTCGAGCGGCCGAGAATCGGCCGGACAAAGGCGCTGTAGGCCGAGAAGCGCTCGCCTCTGTTCTGGGTGACGTTGTAGATGCCGAGGCCGAGTTGGCCACCGGCATTGAAGTCGCGGTTCTCGGGCAGGCCTACGCCTCTGCCCGCCTCAACCCACAGGCTGGATACCACGTTGGGATCGCGCGGATTGTCGACCAGCAATTCGCCGTCGAATCCGTGATAGGCGGGGCTCTGCAACAGGCAGTTCCGCTCCAATTTCTTGAAGACGGGCAGGACATCGGCATAGGACCACCCGGCACAGCCAAGCGCTGCCCATTCATCGTAGTCCTGCGCGGCGCCACGAATATAGAC
>NZ_RZRR01000352.1:0-5288 GCF_003998555.1 Mesorhizobium sp. M7A.F.Ca.CA.002.09.1.1
CTATGTGCTGGCCACCGAACGCCACGAATCGCGCCGCATCGACAACCAGCTTAGAGGTCGTTCAGGAAGACAAGGCGACCCCGGCCGCTCGAAATTCTTCCTGTCCCTGCAGGACGATCTGATGCGCATCTTCGGCTCCGAGCGCATGGACGGCATGCTGCAGAAGCTCGGCCTCAAGGAAGACGAGGCGATCATCCATCCGTGGATCAACAAGGCGCTGGAAAAGGCGCAGAAGAAGGTCGAGGCGCGCAACTTCGACATCCGCAAGAACCTGTTGAAATATGACGACGTCTCCAACGACCAGCGCAAGGTGGTGTTCGAGCAGCGCATCGAACTGATGGACGGCGAAGGCCTCTCCGAAACGATCGCCGAGATGCGCGAAGGCGTCATCGACGAGATCGTCGCCAAGGCCATTCCCGAAAACGCCTATGCCGAGCAGTGGAACGTTGCCGGGCTGAAGGCCGAGATCGCCGAGTTCCTGAACCTCGACCTGCCGGTCGAGGACTGGGCCAAGGAAGAGGGCATCGCCGAGGACGACATCCGCGAGCGCATCGCGCAGGCCGCCGAAGCCGCCGCCAAGGAGCGCGCCGAGCGTTTTGGCCCCGAGGTGATGAACTATGTCGAGCGCTCGGTGGTGCTGCAGACGCTCGACCATCTGTGGCGCGAGCACATCGTCAATCTCGACCATCTGCGCTCGGTCGTCGGCTTCCGCGGCTACGCCCAGCGCGATCCGCTGCAGGAGTACAAGGGCGAGGCGTTCGAACTCTTCCAGGCCATGCTTGGCAATCTGCGCCAGGCCGTCACCGCGCAGCTGATGCGCGTCGAACTGGTCCGTCAGGCCGCCGAAGCGCCACCTCCGGAAGCCCCCGACATGTTCGGCACCCATATCGACGGCAGCACCGGCGAAAACGACTTCGAAGGCGGCGAAACCGCCCTCCTGGTCCGCCCGGAGACAACCGCAATCGTCGCCCCCGAAGACCGCGACCCCAACAACCAGGCCACCTGGGGCAAGGTAGGCCGCAACGAAGCCTGCCCCTGCGGTTCGGGGAAGAAGTACAAGCACTGCCATGGGGCGTTTGCGTAAAGGCGCGGCGCTTTCCTTCTCCCGTCACTATACGGGGAGAAGGTGGCCCGCAGGGCCGGATGAGGGGCGGCGCCTGCGTTCGCGATTAGCCAATCTCCCCACCTGAGGGGGAGATGGCCGGCAGGCCAGAGGGGGGCGATGTCCCGCCGACTAAGCCGCCTCGAACTCGAACTTCAGCTGCGCGGCCTCATCCTCTGGCAGCCAAGGCACCATCTGAGGCACGATCTTGCGATAAAGCCGGGTGCTATCCTGATCGGCAACGTCTCCGTGCTGCGCGCCTCGGCGATGATGAAACAGCGGCGCAAACCTCAAACGCCTGTGCCGCCCCTCATCCGCCTGCCGGCACGTTCTCCCCGTATAGGGACGGGGCGAAGGAAATTCCTCACCCAACCGTTTCTTAATGTGTCTCCGCTACACCAACGCCTGAAAAAGAAGCGGAAAACGGAGAGAAATCGGGGTGCGCTTTTCCGCGGCCACGACTGCCGGGCGGTTCTTGCCGCAGCGTTGGGCGCTGCGCATGGGGCCGTTGCTTGGCCGCATCGATGCTGTGCTGTTCACCGCCGACGAGCGCGGCGAGGCCAGCCGCATGTCGGTTATCGCCTTCTCGGTCCGCATCGTCAGCGCCGTCATTGCCTTCGTCAGCCAGGTGCTGATGGCACGCTGGATGGGCTCGTTCGAGTACGGCATCTTCGTCCTCGTCTGGGTGACGATGGTCATCGTCGGCAATCTCGCCTGCCTGGGCTTCCACACCTCCGTCATCCGCTACATTCCCGAATACCGCGAGCGCGGCTTGATGGACGAGTTGCGCGGCATCGTGCTGGCCAGCCGTCTGTTCGTGCTGATCGCCTCGACGCTGATTGCCGGGCTCGGCGCGCTCGGCGTCTGGCTGGCGGCACCCTGGATCGAGAGCTACTATGTGATCCCGTTCATCCTCGGCGTCATCTGCCTGCCGATGATCGCCATGTCCGACCTTCTGTCGGGCCTGGCACGCGCCAACAGCTGGGCGCTGTTTGCCCTGTCGCCGACCTATCTGGTGCGGCCGGTGCTGATCCTGCTGTTCATGGCGCTGATGCTGCTGGCGGGCTATGCTCCTGACGCAAAGACCGCGATCTTCGCCTCGATCGCCGCCACCTACGCCACAACGCTCGGCCAGCTTATCGGTGTCACCCAGCGCATGGAACGGCAGATTCCGGCCGGGCCGATGAAGGTCCATTTCGCGCAATGGTTCGTCGTCTCGCTGCCGATCTTCCTGGTCGAGAGCTTCTTCTTCCTGCTGACCAATGCCGACGTGCTGATGGTCGGCGCCTATATGGACCCCAATGACGTCGCCGTCTATTTCGCCACGGTGAAGACCCTGGCGCTGGTGCATTTCGTCTACTTCGCCGTCAAGGCCGGCGTTGCCCAGCGCTACGCCCAGTTCACCCATGGCGACCCGCAAAGGCTCGCCGCCTTTGCCCGCGAGACGGTGTCGTGGACGTTCTGGCCTTCGCTGTTGATGGCGCTGCTGGTGCTGGCGCTCGGCGAGCCGATGCTGGTGCTGTTCGGCCCGGAATTCAGCAGCGGCTATCCCTTGCTGTTCCTGCTCGTCTTCGGCGTCGCGGCGCGCGCCGCCGTCGGCCCCTGCGAAAGCCTGCTGACGATGAGCGGCAACCAGAACATCTGCGCCGCCGTCTATGCCATGACGCTGGCCTTCAACATCGCCCTCAACGTGATGCTGATCCCGATGTTCGGCCTGTGGGGCGCGGCCATGGCCACCGCCTTTGCCATGATCTTCGAAGCCGGCGCGCTGTCCTTCACGGTGTGGCGCAAGCTCGGCATCGTCATGCTTATCTTCGTGCCTGCGAAAGGAGCCGCGTGATGGCTGCCATCCCGTTGCTTGAGGAAACCAGCGGCGGCACCGCCGGCGCCATGGTGTCGGGCCTTGCCGGGCTGACCCGTGACGCCGACCCCGCCCATATCGAGATTCTCGCCAACAACCGGCCCGAGCGCAAGCTCGCCATCTACCCGGCATCCGCCGGTTTCGACCTGGTCGAGGAGCTGGATTATCTCTGCGCCCGCACGGTCGAGCCCAACGTGTTCTTCAACCCGCGTTTCCTTGCGCCCGCCATGCCGCGGCTGGAAGATCGCGAGGTGCGGCTGGCGGTCATCCGCGACGGCGACGAATACCGCAACCGGCTGCGCCTTCTGGTGCCGTTCTCAGTGGAACGGCCGGTGGTGCCGCTCGGCGTGCCGGTGATGCGCACATGGTCGAGCCCGTTCGGTCCGCTCGGCACGCCGCTGGTCGACCGCGACGACCCGGTGGGCGTCGTCGAGGATTTCTTCTCGATGCTGTCGCGCCCGCATCTCAAGCTGCCGAAAGTGTTCGTCCTGCCCGATGTCCGGCTCGATGGCCCGGTGGCGAGCCTGTTTGCCACCGTGGCCGAGACGCGCGGCCTGATGCTGGTCACCACCGGCCAGACCCTGCGCCCGGCGCTGGAGAGCGAGCGCGACGGCGATGATTATCTGAAGGCCTCGCTGCGTTCGCACCATTATCGCGAATTCCGGCGGCTGAAGCGGCGCCTCGGCGACCTCGGCAGGCTGGAGCATGTCGTGGCGCGCGGCCCCGAAGACATCCGCCACGCCATCGAGAACTTCCTGACGCTGGAGGCGGCCGGCTGGAAGGGCCGCGAACGCACCGCCATGGCGATCGACCGTTTCCGCGCCGCCTTCGCCCGCGAAGCCGTGCACCGGCTGGCCGAGCAGGACATGTGCCGCATCCATTCGCTGACGCTCGACGGCCGCACCATTGCCTGCCTGATCGTCTTCGTCGAAGCCGGCATCGCCTACACCTGGAAGACCGCCTATGACGAGACGCTGGCCAGCTATTCGCCGGGCACCTTGCTGATGATCGAGGTGACCGGGCAGCATCTCGACGATCCCAACATCATGATGACCGATTCCTGCGCCGTGCCCGACCATCCGGTGATGAGCCGGCTATGGGCCGAGCGCAAGCCGATGGGCACGCTGGTGATCGGCCTGACGCCGGACGCCGACCGCCTCACCCGCCAGGCCGCCTCGCAACTGCACCTCTACCGCGAAACCCGCAACATGGCCCGCCTGCTGCGCAACCGCATGAAGAGCTTGTTGGGGCGGCGCTGAGAAAAGGCAAGGGTGCGGTTCTGGAAGGATGGCACATTTTCGCTGCAATATTTGACACAGAGGTGGCCGGGACTTTACTTCGATTGCCCAAGAGGCAAGCGCTAAGATCGACTTCCGCTTCAAAAAAACGAGATTTCTTGCAGCAATTTTCCGGTGAAACCCGGCAAGATCTACTCGCATTCTTGTCCTTGATGCACGATAGTCTAGTGATTCGGTCCGCGATGAGAGAAAAATGTCGCTGAATCATGAGGCCAACGGCGCCCGGCACATCAGTGCGAACGACAGCGCCGTTGTCCGAAGGGCCGACGAAGACTTCGAAGAACTGATTCGAAGCATCCGAGCCGCCACGCATCAAGCTTTGCCTCTCTTCGAAGAGGAGCCCGTGACCGGATTGGCCCAGTCAGACACGCTGGCCGCCTCCCTCGGCTCGACTTCGGCCCGGACGGGCTCGAGTCAGGCCCACGCCATGCGCGGCTCCTCGCTCTTGTCCAACGATGACGACTTGGCGTGGTCGCTGGTTGAGGACTATGTGGCCAGGCTCGATGCGCAAACGCACGATGCCGACGCTCCCGATACGGACAAATGGGACTTGCAGGAAGAGGTGGCGAAGCTGCAACGTTTGCAGGATCGCACCTCGAAAGAGCTTGGGCGAAAATCGCGCGAGCTATCGATCGCAAGCAAGACCATCGCCGACCTGGAGGTCCAACTCAACAGGGCACGGCAGACCATTGCGCAGGCGGATAGGCATGCCGGCCAGCGCGCAACACGGTTCCTCGAAGCGAATGTCGAGGTCGAGCGCCTGGGACGGAACCTGGCGCGCGTGTCGGGGCAACTCCGCGACGAGACCATGGCCAGGCAAGCCGCCGAGCAGGCGCGTGAGGACGTTGCATTGCGGCTCGCCAGCTTGCAACAGGCCGCCATGCTGCTTCGTTCCAAGGTCGCGGACTACCAAGTCCACAACGAACGACTGACCGGCAAACTATCTGCGCAGATGCTTGTACAGCAGGACCTGCAAGCGCGGCTGTCCACGGTCGAGCATCAGCGCAGATAGTTTGCCGGTCAGTCG
>NZ_RZRR01000353.1:0-5267 GCF_003998555.1 Mesorhizobium sp. M7A.F.Ca.CA.002.09.1.1
GTGTGTACATGTACGCCCGCGAATTCGTTGTTGCACCGTTAACCTGAATTGGTTCTAGCTTGGTGCACTCGAATTCGGGGAGGACATTTCATGACTATTCTGCGACTGAAGGCGCTGCTGGGGGCGGGCTGCTTTTCGCTGGCTTTGATCGGGACGGCGATGAATCCGGCACATGCCGGCGGCCTGGAGCGTGGCGGCTACGATATCGATCTGCTGTTCGATCCGGCTCCGTTCGCGACCGAAGCGGAAGCGACCTATGTGATGCCGGACCGCAAGTACGAGAATGCGCGCGGTCCAGGCGGAGCCGATCTCGGCTTGGGCACCTCGGCCGACGGAGCCGAGGGCTATTGGGTTCCGCGCGTGGGAATGAAGGTCCAGGTCGTGCAAGGCGTGGATTGTATGGTCGATTATTCGCAGCCCTGGGGCGCGCATACCGCACCTGGCATGTGGAATGGTGCGCTTTCCAATACGGAAACCGATATCAAGAGCAACAACTACGCTGGTACATGCTCTTATAAATTTGATGCGGGCAAGGGCCAACTTCGTTTTATCGGCGGGCTGTTTTACCAAGACATCTCGGGATTCAAAGAAAGCTTGGTAAACGTACTCCCAGCATTGACAGGCCGTGTCGATCTCGAGGCCAGTGGCTGGGGTTGGCGCGCAGGCGTCGCTTATGAAATCCCCGACATCGCGTTGCGCGCGAGCCTTGTCTACAATTCGAAAGTCAAGCTCGACAATATCTCGGGTGCGCTCGACCTCACCAGTATTGGCAGAGGCGTTACCGATATTTACGGATCAACACAGTACATGCCTGATTCCGTGGAGCTGAAGTTGCAGTCGGGTATCGCTCCCGGCTGGCTTGCCTTCGGTTCGATCAAGTGGGTGAACTGGAGTTTGCTGCAGAGCGTTCCTATCTGCCCGGTGGGGGCTCCGTCCTCACTTTGCTTCACCAACGGCCCGGCAGAGGCAACCTCCCTTGACCTGATGTATCGTGATGGCTGGACCGTATCAGGTGGTATCGGCCACAAGTTCAACGATCAGTGGAGTGGAGCCGGTCAGTTGACTTGGGATCGCGGCACCTCGCATGGCTTCGGCGCGCAGACCGACACCTGGACGCTGGGTGGCGGCGTCGCTTATACGCCGAAGCCCAACATTGAGGTTCGCCTGGCCGGTGCAGTCGGTGTGCTCACCAGTGGTCATTCCGGCATAGTGATTGGCGAGAACGGAAAAATTATTGGTGACGACGCCACCTACGATTTTGGCAACGATCTGGTCACGGCATTTTCCGGCGGTATCAAGATCAAGTTCTAACCTGTTGAGAATTTTACAAAAAGGCCGGGCAATACCCGGCCTTTTTCATTTGGGCGGCTCTTGCCCGTGCGCCATTCATATAGGCCGCGTGCACATAAGCCGCGCTGTTGTCGCCCTCCTGCTATTGTGACGTTTTGGCAACACTTTCTGAACAACCCCTGCGGTAGAGGTCAGGCTGAGGAAATTGCCCATTTCCCGCCATAAACCCGGCGCACCTCGATCTTGTCTCGGGACACGCGCCAAAAGGCTCGGCGAGGGGGCAGGCCGCTCCGCCCCATTTGCAGGGAAGATGGGGCAAGGAAGAGTATGGACGCCAAAGTCATCTCCAAGGCTAAGCTCCCTAGCCGCTATGTGACCGTCGGTCCGGCGCGTGCGCCGCATCGTTCCTATCTCTATGCCATGGGTTTGTCGGCGGCCGAGATTGCGCAGCCGCTGGTCGGGGTCGCCTCCTGCTGGAACGAGGCGGCGCCCTGCAACATTTCGCTGATGCGCCAGGCGCAGGTGGTCAAGAAGGGCGTCGCGGCCGCCAGCGGCACGCCGCGCGAATTCTGCACCATCACCGTCACCGATGGCATCGCCATGGGTCACCAGGGCATGAAGTCGTCCCTGGTGTCGCGCGAGGTCATCGCCGATTCGGTCGAGCTCACCATGCGCGGCCATTGCTACGACGCGCTGGTTGGGCTCGCCGGCTGCGACAAGTCGCTGCCCGGCATGATGATGGCCATGGTGCGGCTCAATGTGCCGTCGATCTTCATCTATGGCGGTTCGATCCTGCCCGGCAGCTATCGCGGCCGCCAGATCACCGTGCAGGATGTTTTCGAGGCGGTCGGCCAGCACTCGGTCGGCACGATCAGCGATGACGAACTGCTTGAGATCGAACAGGTCGCGTGTCCCTCGGCCGGTTCCTGCGGCGCCCAGTTCACCGCCAACACCATGGCGACCGTCGCCGAGGCGATCGGCCTGGCGCTGCCCTATTCCTGCGGCGCGCCGGCACCCTATGAAATGCGCGACCGGTTCAATTTCGCCTCGGGCGAAAAGATCATGGAGCTGATCGCCAGAAATATCCGGCCGCGCGACATCGTCACGCTGAAGGCGCTGGAGAATGCGGCGACCGTGGTCTCGGCTACCGGCGGTTCGACCAACGCGGCACTGCATCTGCCGGCGATCGCGCACGAGGCCGGCATCAAGTTCGACCTGTTCGACGTGGCCAAGATCTTCGAGAAGACGCCTTACATCGCCGACCTCAAGCCGGGCGGCAAATATGTCGCCAAGGACATGTTCGAGGCCGGCGGCATTCCGCTGCTGATGAAGACCCTGCTCGACCACGGCTATCTGCATGGCGACTGCATGACGGTGACTGGCCGCACTTTGGCCGAAAACATGCAGCACGTTGTCTGGAATGAGCATCAGGATGTGGTCCGCCCGGCCAACAGACCCATTACCCAAACCGGCGGTGTCGTGGGCTTGAAGGGAAACCTGGCCCCCGAAGGCGCGATCGTGAAGGTCGCGGGCATGGCGGAGTTGAAATTCTCCGGGCCGGCACGCTGCTTCGATTCAGAAGAGGAATGTTTCGAGGCGGTGACGCATCGCAACTACAGGGAAGGCGAGGTTCTCGTCATTCGCTACGAAGGACCGCGCGGCGGCCCCGGCATGCGCGAGATGCTGTCGACGACGGCAGCACTCTACGGCCAGGGCATGGGCGGCAAGGTGGCTCTGATCACCGACGGGCGCTTCTCGGGCGCGACGCGCGGTTTCTGCATCGGCCATGTCGGCCCCGAAGCAGCCGTGGGTGGCCCGATCGGACTGCTCAGGGATGGTGACGTGATCTCGATCGACGCGGTGAACGGCACGATCGACGTGGCGTTGTCCGATAGCGAACTGGCGGCGAGGGCAAAGACATGGAAGGCGCGCGCGACCGATTATCAGTCGGGCGCGATATGGAAATATGCACAGACGGTGGGGCCAGCGCGCGATGGCGCGGTGACCCATCCGGGCGGTGCGAAAGAAACACACTGTTATGCGGACATCTGAGTTGTTGAGGTCATCTGTCTTTTCGGCACTGGTCGTGGCCGCCACGTTTGGCGCGACCTTTGGCGCCGTCGGCCAGGCCATGGCCTTCGACGACAAGGTGTTCGACGACAAGACCGGGGTGAAGCCGCAATCGAGCCCCTGGGCGGTCTTCCAGTTCGGCTTCTCCGCCTACAAGAACGGCCACAAGGAGCAGGCTGCCGAGGCCTACAAATACGCCGCCGAAAACGGCCAGATCGGCGCCACCTGGAAGCTTGCCCGCATGTATGCCGAGGGCGACGGCGTGGCGCGCGACGACTATGAGGCGTTCAAGTTCTTCTCCGAGATCGTCGACCAGGATGTCGAGCCCGGCTCGCCCGAGGAAAGCTATGTCTCCGATGCGCTGGTGGCGCTTGGCGACTATTTGCGCACGGGCATTCCCGGCAGCCCGGTCACCGAGAACGAGGTGGCGGCCCAGGAATACTACATGCGCGCGGCTGCCAACTACCGCAACCCGAACGCACAGTTCGAGATGGGGCAGATGTTCCTGAAGGGCGAGGGCGGGGTGAAGGCCAGCGTCAAGCAGGCCGGGCGCTGGTTCCAACTCGCCGCCGAGAAAGGCCATGCCGGCGCCCAGGCGACGCTGGGCCATCTGTTGTTCCAGAGCGGCAAGATCGTTCGCGGCCTGGCGATGATGACGGCAGCGCTCGAACGCGCTTCGCCCGCTGACCAGCCCTGGATCCGCGGCATGCAGGAAGAGGCATTTGCCACCGCCGGCGAGGCCGACCGCCGCACCGCGATCTCGCTGGCCGATGATATCCTCACCAAGGGCAACAACGCGGACCAGTAGTTTTGCTGGCGGCTGAACTGCCGATCTCCCCCACGAAGCGGGAGATTGGCTCAGTTCGCGATCGGCTCCGTCGGCACCATGCTGGGCGCCGGCGTCGAGATCGGCGTGACATGGGGGTGTGGCGCCAGCGTGTTTTCCGGGCAGCTATCCCCGATCTTCGTCCACGAGGTGTTGTTGAGCACCATATCGCAGCGGGCCAGATGGCTCTGCTCGGCCACCGTCAGGCAGGCGACCTGACCGATCTGGTAGGATTTTCCATTGGCCAGGCATTCCTGGTCGGCAAATGCCGTACCAGGAACGGCCATGGCAAATGCCAGGCCAATGGGACAAAGATGAAATCGTGCGCTCATGGAACCCCAGCCGCCATGCTGGTCTGCAATGAACGGCGCGAAATGTGGCGATATGAGGGTTCAGCGCAGACGGGCCCGGCGAGGGTTCTCTCAAGCCGGCTGAAGCGCGAGATCGATCGCCACCGGGACATGGTCGGATGGTTTTTCCCAAGCGCGCACATGCTTTTCGATAGAGGCCGATGAGAATCGGTTGGCGGCTTCCGGCGACAAAAGCAGGTGGTCGATACGGATGCCGTTGTTCTTCTGCCAGGCGCCGGCCTGATAGTCCCAGAACGTATAGGTGTCGCGCGCGTCGGTGACCGCGCGCACCGCCTCGGTGAAACCAAGATTGAGCAGCCGACGGAAGGCCTGTCGCGTCTGCGGCTGGAACAGGGCGTCGCCCAGCCAATTCTCCGGAAACCGCGCGTCGATCGGCTCGGGAATGACGTTGTAGTCGCCGGCGAGCACCAGAGCCTCCTCAAGTCTCAGCCGTTCTTCGGCCCAGCGCTCAAGCCGCGCCATCCAGGACAGCTTGTAAGGAAACTTCTTCTCGTCATCGATCGGATTGCCGTTCGGCAGATAGAGCGAGGCGACACGCAAGGCGCCCTTGTCGGTTGAGAAAACGCCTTCGATGAAACGCGCCTGTTCATCGGCATCGTCGCCGGGCAGGCCCCTGATCACCTCGTCGAAGCGCAGCTTCGACAACAGCGCGACGCCGTTGAAACCCTTTTGGCCATGGGTTTCGACATTGTAGCCAAGCGCCTCGATCT
>NZ_RZRR01000354.1:0-5254 GCF_003998555.1 Mesorhizobium sp. M7A.F.Ca.CA.002.09.1.1
TGACACCGAGCGTCTGGGGCAGATGGGGGGGGTTGGACATGGCACCCGCCATGATCAGCGCGAACGGCACGGATGCCGGCGGCTCGGCCGAGATTTCGAGGCTCTTCGGATCGTCGAGGAATTTGCT
Organism: Mesorhizobium sp. M7A.F.Ca.CA.002.09.1.1; assembly: GCF_003998555.1. Classification (NCBI taxonomy): domain Bacteria; kingdom Pseudomonadati; phylum Pseudomonadota; class Alphaproteobacteria; order Hyphomicrobiales; family Phyllobacteriaceae; genus Mesorhizobium; species Mesorhizobium sp. M7A.F.Ca.CA.002.09.1.1. Next base: position 128 of record NZ_RZRR01000354.1, read on the forward strand.
GACCGCGGCCGTAACCTGCGCAGTCAGTTCCGGATTGTTGAGCTGCGCCATGCCGAACGGCACGATCGCCTTGGCCTGGTTGGCGATGTCCTTGCCGGACATGCCTTGCTGCTTGCCGACATAGTCCAGAACCTTGTTGGTCAGCGAATCGTCGTCGAAGCGGATCGAGGCGCTGTTGAACGAAAGCTGCTGCAACAGGCCGAGCATGGCCATGCCTTGCGCCGAATTGTCGGCGCCTTCCGGCTGTGCCGCCATCTTCTTCTGCATTTCCTGCAGCGACTTGATGAAGTCCAGCGTGTAGCCGCCGAGATTGAAGGTCATGCCGAGCGTGCCGGCATTCTCGACCGAGATGTCGTATTTCGACAGTTCCATCTTGCCGTCCGTGGGCTGCCAGGTGCCGGCCATTTCGAGATTGCCCGCGATGTTCTGGTAGCCGAGCGCGTTGATGACTTCCTTGGACTTGGGATCGTCCACCAGCGTCAGGTCGGCATTGAATTTTTCCGTGGTGGCGGTGAATTCCATCGCCTTGCCGTCCGCCGGCGGCGTGATCTCGATGGCAAGCCCGTCCATCGAGAAGGCGGTCTTGTCGGCGACCTTGACGGTCATGTTCGAGAGTTCGGCGGACTTGTACATCATCAGCGAGCCCAGCGGGCCGGTGGAACCGTCGGCCGGAACTGTCATGTCGTGGATGACGAAGGGGCTGAGGTCGAGGGTGACGCCGTCCTTGCTGTGTGTGAAGGCAGCCGTTGATACGGTGGCGATGTCATAGCCGCCATTTGCCTCGGTCACGCCTTCGAGTTTGACGTCGCCGATGGGAAGCGCTTCCTTCTCCGCCGCCGGTTTGATGGCAACGCCCTGCAGCACCATGCTGGTGTTGTCGCCGGTCACCCCGGTCCAGGTGATGTCGACACCTTGTGCGACAAGCGCTGCCTTCAGCCGGTCGGCCACTGCCGTATCCTGTGCGAGGGCCGCATTCAGCGGCAGCGTGAGCAAGAAGGTCGAAAAAGCCAGTTTCTTGAGAATTGAGCGTTTGATTGTCATCGCAAGGTCCCTGAGAGTGTCCTGAAATTGTTTTTTCAATTATTTGCGCCATCACCATTCCGTGACGAACTGGACCGGAAAAAGGCGTGTCCCGGCACATTGGTCAAAAATCGCGGTGAAAGGCAAACCCGATCCCACCGTCTTTGCGCAAACCGGTGAATTTGTCATGAAGAGCCGATAGCCGGATATCGTCGCGCTTGGCGATAGAGCCCGCATGTAACAGGCTGATGTTGGCCGACATCCGCTGGGGTATGGTTTCATGTTGCAGAAAGGCCGGTATCTCCGTCGGGCTCTTGCCGCGAATCACCCGCTCGGCTAGTCCGAGCCCATGGGAAAAAGGCTTTTGCCGCCTGAAAATGGCGGTGGCGATCACATCGAGCCGGTCGATCTGAAGAAGGCGCTGGAAGAGCGCTATCTGGCCTATGCGCTGTCGACCATCATGCACCGGGCGCTGCCCGATGTGCGCGACGGACTGAAGCCGGTCCATCGCCGCATCATGCACGCCATGCGCCTGCTGCGGCTCAACCCCGATCAGGGCTTTGCCAAATGCGCCCGCATCGTCGGCGAGGTGATGGGCAAGTTCCACCCGCATGGCGACCAGTCGATCTATGACGCGCTGGTGCGGTTGGCGCAGGATTTCTCGATGCGTTATCCCCTGGTCGACGGGCAGGGCAATTTCGGTAACATCGACGGTGATAACGCCGCCGCCATGCGCTACACCGAAGCGCGCATGACCGATGTGGCGACCGAACTTTTGTCCGGCATCACCGAGGATGCCGTCGATTATCGGCCGACCTACAATGAAGAAGACGAGGAGCCGGTGGTTTTGCCCGGCGCCTTTCCCAACCTTTTGGCCAACGGCTCGTCCGGCATCGCGGTGGGCATGGCGACATCGATCCCGCCCCACAACGCCGCCGAGCTTTGCGATGCCGCACTTCACCTGATCGAAAACCGGGACGCGCCGGTGGCGAAGCTGATGGACTTTGTCCAGGGGCCGGATTTCCCGACCGGCGGCATCATCGTCGACAGCCGCGCCTCGATCCTCGAAGCCTACGAAACCGGTCGCGGTGGCTTTCGCGTGCGCTCGAAGTGGTTCCAGGAGGACCAGGGCAGGGGCACCTGGAGCATCGTTGTCACCGAAATCCCGTACGGCGTGCAGAAGGCGCGGCTGATCGAGAAGATCGCCGAGCTGCTGATGGCGCGCAAGCTGCCGCTGCTCGAGGACATCAGGGACGAAAGCGCCGAGGACGTCCGCGTCGTGCTGGTGCCGAAGAGCCGTTCGGTCGACCCCGGCATCCTGATGGAATCGCTGTTCAAGCTGACCGAGCTCGAAAGCCGCTTCCCGCTCAACATGAATGTGCTGTCGCGCGGCAAGGTGCCCAACGTGCTGTCGCTGAAGGGCGTGCTGCAGGAGTGGCTCGAGCACCGCCGCGAGGTTTTGGTCCGCCGCTCGAAACATCGCCTCGGCGAAATCGAAAGACGGTTGGAGATACTTGCCGGCTACCTGATCGCCTACCTCAACATCGACGAGGTGATCAGGATCATCCGCGAGGAGGATGAGCCAAAGCAGGTCATGATGGCCCGCTGGTCGCTCACCGACACCCAGGCCGAAGCCATCCTCAACATGCGGCTGCGCGCTCTGCGCAAGCTTGAAGAATTCGAGATCCGCAAGGAATTCGACGGCCTGAGCGCGGAGAAAAAGCAGATCGAGGCACTGCTTGCTTCAAACGAGAAGCAGTGGGCGACGATCAAGTGGGAAGTCACCAACATCCGCGACAAGTTCGGTCCGGAGACCGAGCTCGGCAAGCGCCGCACCCAGTTCGCCGACGCGCCCGAGCATGATCTGACCGACATCGCCCATGCCATGATCGAGCGCGAGCCGGTCACCGTCGTCGTCTCGGAAAAGGGCTGGCTGCGGGCGATGAAGGGGCATCTGGCCGATCTCTCGACGCTGACCTTCAAAGAGGGCGACAGCCTCAAGCTCGCCTTCCATGCGCAGACCACTGACAAGGTGCTGGTCTTCGCCACCGGGGGCAAGTTCTACACCATCGGCGCCGACCGGCTGCCTGGCGGGCGCGGCCATGGCGAGCCGATCCGCATCATCGTCGATATGGACAATGACCAGGACATCGTCACCGCCTTCGTTCACGATCCGAAGCGCAAGCTGCTGCTGGCCTCGCACGACGCCAACGGTTTTATCGTGCCGGAGGAGGAAGTCGTTGCCAACACCCGCAAGGGCAAGCAGGTGATGAACGTCAAGGCGCCGGACGAAGCCAAGCGCTGCATCCCGGTCACCGGCGACCATCTCGCCATCGTCGGCGAGAATCGCAAAATGCTGGTGTTCGCGCTCGCAGAGATTCCGGAGATGGGCCGCGGCAAGGGCGTGCGCCTGCAGAAATACAAGGATGGCGGCCTTCTCGATCTCAAGCCGTTCACGCTGGAGAGCGGCCTCTCCTGGCAGGATTCAGCCGACCGCACCTTCACAAGGTCGCGCGAGGAACTGGCTGAATGGATCGGCGCCCGTGCCTCGGCCGGACGCATGGTGCCGAAGGGATTCCCGAGGACGGGGAAATTTGGGTAGCGAGTGAAGCTGCCGATCCCCCCTCGTGGGGGAGATGCCCGGCAGGGAGAGGGGGGCGCTGTCCCGCCGACGGTCGAGTTCACAGATACTCGATTGGTTTGCGGCTCACGGTCCAAATCCAAGGCCGCGATCCTTCACACCCCCCTCTGTCCTGCCGGGCCTCCCCCACGAGGGGGGAGATTGGCAGCTTCACCATCTCATTTGGACTATCGTCACGATTGCTGCACTATATCAGTGCATAGACAGGAGGGGTGTTTGGGAGAGCCAGGCGTTTGAAGGAAGCAAGAATCCAGAAACCGGAACGGCAGCAGCGCCTCTTCGGCCTGTCGACGCCGCTCAGGGCAGCCGTCATCCCGCCGCTGTCGGCGGCACGCTGGCTGCTGGTGCTGATCGTTGCCGCCGGCGTCTATTTCTTCCACGGCTTCCTGTTTCCGGTGCTGGCGGCGCTCGTCATCGCTTTCGCCAGCTGGCCGCTCTACCGCCGCCTGCTTGTCGCGGTCGGCGGCAACCGCACCATCGCCGCGACCTTCGCCATCCTGTTCATCCTCGCCTTCCTGGTGATCCCGATCGCGCTCGCCGGCACCTATGCGATCAACGAGGTCCGCGAATGGGTCGCCTGGGCGATCGAGACCAACCGCCACGGCGCGGTGACGCCACACTGGATCGCCACCATGCCTGTCGTGGGCGAGTGGCTGAACGAACAGTGGACCACCAATTTCGGCCATCCCGGCGGCATTGGTGAGCTGATCCAGCTGGTCAGCGGCGCTAATATCGGCAGCATCTATCGCGGCGTGCTGGCCGCAGGCGGCAGTGCTTTCGGCCTGCTGTTGACGCTGCTGTTCATGATGATCGCGCTGTTCTTCGCCTATCGCGACGGCGAGCACTTTGCGGGCCAGGTCGACCGTCTCGGCGAGCGCATCCTGCCGACCAGATGGGAGCGGATTTCGCGCGTCGTGCCGGCGACGATCTCCTCGACCGTGACCGGCATGACCGTTATCGCCATCGGCGAAGGGCTGGTGCTGGGCATCGCCTACTGGCTGGCCGGCGTGCCGTCGCCGGTCACGCTTGGCGCCCTGACCGGCGTCATGGCGCTGATCCCCGGCGGCGCACCGCTGTCCTTCACGCTGGTCTCGATCTACCTCGCCGCCAGCGGCTCGCCGATGGCCGGGCTGGCACTGTTCCTCTGGGGTGCGGTCGAGCTGTTCATCGTCGACAAGACACTGCGTCCGAAGCTCGTCGGCGGGCCGATAAAACTGCCCTTCCTGCCGACCTTTTTCGGCCTGATCGGCGGCGTCAAGACTATGGGTTTCCTCGGCCTGTTCATCGGCCCGGTGCTTATGGCGCTGCTCGTGGCCATCTGGCGCGAATGGCTGCGCGAAGTGGAGCTGGCCGACGAGACGGCCGCCGATTCGGCGGCCGAAATCGAGTCCGGTCCGCAGATCGAGGTCCTGCCGGAATCCAATGCGGCGAAGAAAGCCAGCGCCTGATAACGACCGGCTTTGCGC
>NZ_RZRR01000355.1:0-5253 GCF_003998555.1 Mesorhizobium sp. M7A.F.Ca.CA.002.09.1.1
GTGCGAAGACGAGTTGGCCTTTGCGGTGCCGATGGGCGGGGACTTCCGCTCTGGTGTCGGGGATGTCGACGCGCACGGCAATCGCCGGCGCGGCAGGGTCATCCACATCGAGATCGAGCCAGGGGTAGCTGAGGGGTTGTCTCATGGTTGACTGTTATTAGCGATTAAACGCCATGATAGCTAAATTCTTTAACAGCGAAAGTCGATAAGCTCCGGCTCGTACTCAGCTTGCCGTGCTTTCCACAGCAAGCTGGCACCGACAAGCCAGCAACAAGGTACGCCATGCTCGCCCTGGTCATCTCTCCCGAAAGCGCGACCGGGTTGAGGCTCGCCGACATCGCCGAGCCTCAACCGGCTTCGAACGAAGCGCTTGTCTCTGTCCACGCAACTTCGTTGAACCGGGGCGAACTGCGCCTGCTTGCCATACGCCCCGAGGGCTGGATACCCGGCCAGGACATCGCGGGGATTGTCGAACGAAGAGCAGCCGATGGTTCCGGGCCAGCCGTCGGCGCCCGGGTTGTTGCTTTGGTCGACGAGGCCGGTTGGGCCGAACGCATCGCAGTCCCAATCGACCGTCTCGCCGTCCTGCCGGATGACGTCAGTTTCGTTTCCGCAGCCACACTTCCTGTCGCCGGTACGACGGCACTAAGGACTCTACGCCATGGCGGCGACCTCGCCGGCCAGCAGGTCTTGATCACCGGTGCAAGCGGAGCGGTCGGCCGTTTTCAGATCCAGATCGCCCGCGAGCAAGGCGCCTCGGTGACGGCAATCGCCGCGGCCCGGCACGCCGACGATCTCCGCGGCCTCGGAGCCCGGCAGGTTGTCGAAGCGATCGATCTGGCCGAGGGGCCGTTCTCGCTGATCACCGAGTCGGTCGGCGGCCAAAGCCTCGCACGCGCGATCGAACGTATCGCACCTGGCGGGACCATCGTCATGTTCGGTTCGAGCAGCGGCGAGCTGACGCCCGTCGGATTCCGCCAGTTCGTTCCGGATCATGAAGGGGCAAGGCTTCAGACTTTTGCGTACTACACGTCTGGTCCAGGCATCGGCGAGGACATCGCCTCACTGCTCGCTCTGGTCGCAGCCGGCCGGCTCGAAACGCGCGTGGCCTTGACGGCGCCGTGGACAGACGTCGCTCAAGCGCTGGACGCACTGCGACAGCGCAGCTTCAGCGGCAAGGCTGTTCTCACCATAACAGGATGAGCATCCTGTTTTGTCACACGTGCTGGCCGCCATTGATGTGGATTTCCGAGCCAGTCACATACGACGCCTGCTGCGAGCACAGGAAAAAGATGATGTCGGCGACTTCGGCCGTGGTGCCAAGGCGCCTGAGAGGAATGGTCTCGACGATCTTGTCCGTGCCCGGCGACAGGATCGCGGTATCGATTTCGCCCGGCGCAATCGCGTTGACGCGGATGCCGTGCGGACCGAAATCATGCGCCATCTCGCGCGTCAGCGAGCCGAGTGCCGCCTTCGATGTCGCGTAGGCCGTGCCGGCGAAAGGATGCACGCGGGTTCCGGCGATCGAGGTTACGTTGACGATCGAGCCCTTGGCCGCCGCCAGTTCCTTGAACAGCCCGCGCGCCAGCATGATCGGCGCGAAGAAATTGACCTGGAACACGTCGCGCCAGACATGCATCGGCGTGTCGATCGAATTCATGCGGCTGTTGCCGTCCTTGAGCTTCGGCGAAATGCCGGCATTGTTGACCAGCGCATGCAACTGGCCGCCATGCGCTTCCAGCCGGTGGCGAATTTCGGAGACGGCGATGCCGACATCCTCCTGATCGGCGAGATCGACCTTGATGTGGTCTTCCGGCCCGGCCGGCCACGGGCAGTCCTCGGCGAAAGCCTGCCTGGAGCAGGTGATGACGCGCCAGCCCTCGCGCGAAAAACGCTTGACGGTGGCGTGGCCGATGCCGCGGCTAGCGCCGGTCAGCACGATGGTCTTTCGGGTGTCGAGCTCAGTCATTTCAGGTCTCCAGCCGGCAGATGTAGCCGAACGCCGCCGAGGTGGCGAGAGGCCGAAATGTCACCATTCACCTCAAAGGAGGAACCGGGAAGCCGGCTCGCCGTTGGTCCTTGAATGCGGAAAGGGTGCGGGGTTCTGAATCAATCTATCAGGACAAAGTCATGACACAGACAGCACCCCTCGACATCGCCACCGCCTTCACCAAAGCGTGGACAGGACACGACCTCGAAAAGGCAGCATCCTATGTCGCCGACGACGTCGTTTTTGATGGGCCGATGCAACAGTCGACTGGCAAGGCCCCCTACCTCGAGGGCCTGACCAAACTTTCACAGGATGTGACCGGTGTGCGCATGATCGCGGCCTTCGGAGACGACCACCAGGCGCTGCTAATGTATGACTTGATGACAGAGTCGTCCGGCGCGCTTTCCTGCGCCAAGCACCTCACCATCAGCGACGGCAAAATTCACAGCGACAAACTGACCTTTGACAGCAAGAAGCTGGGCAGCGCCAAACCAAAGGCGAATTAGCAGGTCTACTCAGCCGCCAAGGAGGTCGAGGATCGAGGTCTGCCGCTTCTTGCGCGGGCCGCCAACGTCGCCTGGCGGCACCGGGTGCTTGATCGACGCGGTGGCGCCGTCATCCCCCGGCATGGAAAGGCCATCGGCATCGACGGTTTGGGCGGGACGAGCCGCGCGGACCGGCGCTGGCGCTTGGGCAACCGGCGCTGCTGGCCGCGCTGGTGCCTGCTGGCCGACCGACGTGGACGGAACCGGCGCCGTGTTGTTCGCCGAGGGTATCTCGTCGGGGACGATTGTGTCGCCCGGCGTCGATTTCCAGGTGCCGGGCAGCGGCCGCACCGGCACACCTTCGTGGGCCGCAACCATGAACTCGTGCCAGGCCTGCGCCGGCAGTGCGCCGCCGGTGACCTTCTTCATCGGGCTGCCATCATCATTGCCGAACCACACACCGGTGGTGAGATTGGCGGTGTAGCCGACGAACCAGGCGTCGCGCGAATTCTGACTGGTGCCGGTCTTGCCGGCCGATGGCCAGGCGAAAGCCGCTTTCCGGGCAGTGCCGATCTCAACCGTGCCCGTCATCATCGAGTTCATCATGCCGACGATCTCAGGCTTGACGACGCGCGGCGCGCTGCCGCCGCCGCTGTCGTAAAGCACTTTGCCCTCGGTGGTCGTCACGCGCCGGATGAAATGGATGTCGGGCTTGTAGCCGCCATTGGCAAAGGGGACATAGGCCGATGTCAACTCCAGCGGCGTCACTTCCGAAGTGCCGAGCGCGATCGAGGTGTTGGCTGTCAGGTCGGACTGGATGCCCATGCGGTGCGCCGCCTCGACAACCGCGTTCGGCCCGACCTCCATGGTCAGCTGCGCTGCCACCGAGTTCAGAGACTTGGCCAGCGCAGTGGCCAGCGTCACCTTGCCGAAATACTTGCCGCCGTAATTGTCGGGCGTCCAGTTGCCGATCTTGATCGGCGCATCGTTGCGGATGCTGTCGGGCGTGCGGCCGGCTTCAAGAGCGGCCATATAGACGAACGGCTTGAATGCCGAACCCGGCTGGCGACGTGCCTCCGAAGCACGGTCGAACTGGCTGGTCGAATAGTCGTAGCCGCCGACCATGGCGCGCACCGCACCGGAATCGTCGATCGACACCAGGGCGCCCTGGCTGACGTTGAGTTTCTTGCCGCTGTCGTCGATCAGCCTGCGGATCGATTGCTCGGCGAGCTTCTGCAGGTTTAGGTCGACGGTGCTGTCGATGACGATATCGCCGCGTACGTCGCCGATCAGGTCGGGCAGTTCCTCCATGATGGTATCGGCGACGTAATTCTCCGAGCCGGTCCAATAGGACGGCGCACGCGTTGCCGGCGCGCTCATCGCCGAGGTCAGTTCCTTGGCGCTGATCTTGCCCTCGTCGCGCATGGCGGCAAGCACCAGCTGCGAGCGCTCCTCGGCGGCCTTCGGATCGCGTGCCGGGGACAGCCGCGACGGCGCCTTCAGCAGGCCGGCAAGCAATGCGGCTTCCGACAGGGTGACGTCGCGCGCGCTCTTGCCGAAATAGCGGCGCGAGGCGGCTTCGACGCCATAGGCGCCAGAGCCGAAATACACCCGGTTCAGGTACATTTCGAGGATCTGGTCCTTGGTGTGCTTGTGCTCCAGCCATAGCGCCAGCAGCACTTCCTGCACCTTGCGCTCCAGCGTGCGGTCGGGTGTCAGGAACAGGTTCTTGGCCAATTGCTGGGTCAGCGTCGAGCCACCCTGCGAGAAATGCCCGCCAAGCACATTGGTGACCATGGCGCGGGAAAGCCCGATCGGGTCGATGCCGAAATGCGAGTAGAAGCGCCGATCTTCGATGGCGATGACGGCTTCCGGGATATAGGGCGACATTTCGTGCAGGCCGACCGCCTCGCCGCCGCTCATGCCGCGATTGGCGAGCAATTGGCCATCTGCCGAGACGATCTTGATGTTGGGGGCGCGGTCGGGAATCGACCAGGTCGTCGCCGCCGGCATCTTGGCGCCGTAGTAGATGACGATGCCGGCCACGGCGATGCCGCCCCAGATGGCGAGCACGAAGCACCAGTAGAACAGCCGGCCGAGCACGCCGAACAGGCCGCGCCGGCTTCTGCCGCGCTTGACCCGCGACGATTTCCCTTTGGCCGGCTTGCGTTTTGCGGAGGCTTTGCGATTGCTCGGCACGACGCGATCCTCCTCGTTCACCGAAAGACCCGCCGAGGACCGCGCCTGCGGCGGCCCCTCGAAACTGGGTTCGATGCGACTGTCTCTGCGGTTCGCCATGCGCTGTGCTTGATGTCCCCGATGCCTATGGCGTTCGGGTTGAAGAGTAGATGCGGCGATTTAAGGGCGGGTTAAGTCGTGTTCGAATGCCGGCCTTGGGGTTGGGCAGCCAAAAACGCCAGCGTCTGCTCTTTGCAGGTTACTGACGCCACGCTGTTCGCTGTCTCGTTCAGATGGGCTCGAACTTCACATCCGGCTGGTCGGGACCGCCGGCTTGCCGCAACAGCGCGACAATGTGTTCGCCCCTGTCGACCGGCTGTCGCCTCCAGTTCGAGGCGTTCGTGACGTGCAGCCAGCCCTCGACCATCATGAAAAAATCCTCGGATTGATCATGTCCGGCGCCGAAGCGAAGCGATTTGTTTTCAGCGAATCGAACCAGCGCCGGATCGATCGACCTGTAGAGCACAGGCCAGTTGCCGCCGCCGGAATCCATATGAAACTTGTAGCTCGGGGCGAAATCCAGCCGTCGCCGCAAAAGGC
>NZ_RZRR01000356.1:0-5249 GCF_003998555.1 Mesorhizobium sp. M7A.F.Ca.CA.002.09.1.1
CTTCAAGGGCTCGATGCCGGAATCGGGCTTTGACAGCACAAGCGTTACCTCCTTGGCGTCGAGCGGGCCGAAATCGCCGCTCATGATGACCATCGAGGCAACGACCGGGCCGGCATGGCCTGGAGTGATGTTGAGATCGGCCATCGCTTGCAGCGCGTGGATATGGACCGACACCGGTTGCGCTGCCGCGATCGCCAGGGCTCGTGGCGGCGGTGTGAAGCGCCAGCCCGCGGCAACGCCGAAAATCGCCAACACGATCAACATCTCGACGCCGATCGAGCGGACCAGCCTGCGTTGAACTTCCGTCGATCCCGCCTCGGCCGATGCCGTGAGTTTCCAGCGGTTGACGGCAGCGAGCGTGAACAGAAAGACCAGCAGCCCGAGCTTGATCAGCAGCAGCCTTCCATAGGCGGTGTCGACCAATGCCGCGGGCGTTTGCACCTGGATGACGGCAAGCACGGTGCCGGCAGCGGCAAGCACGGCCACCACGGGCAGGATCGCCCAAGAAAATCGCCGCAGGAATGGCGTGGCCTCCGCCGATTGCCCCTTGAGCGCCAGCCCGAGTGGGACCAATGCGCCGACCCACGACGCGATGCAGACGCCATGCAGGAACACCATCGGCCGCGTCAGCCATTGCGGTTCGGCGGCACTGGCATGGCCGCTGGCGGCAAGGGCAATCCCCACCCCGGCCAGGCCGGCCAGCGCCAATGGCTTGGCGGTGGCACGGGGACCGGCCAGCGACAGCAGGCCAAGCCCCAGCGCGATCAGCGCGACCAGCACCGTCCAGCCGAAGCTGGTGCCGAGCCCGGTCCGCCAGATGACCGATTGTGCCAGATGGGAGAGCGGCGCCCCGAGTGCATCAAGCCCCTGCAATCCGAGCGACAGGGACGACGCGACCAGCCCGCTCAGGATTGCAGCTGCAACGAAGCGTTGCCCGGCACGGGCACTTCCGGCCAACCAGGCAAGCGCGAAGGCGCCGCCAACGCCGAGGAAGAGGCCGACGTAGAGAAAGATTTTGCCCGCCCAGATAGCCGACCGCAACGGCCAGTCGACGGTTTCGGATACGGCCGGCGGTTCGCTGGGCGCTCCGATGGAAAACAGCAGCGATCCGCCGACGGGATGACCGTCTGCGGAGATGACGCGCCAGCTCAAGACATGCGTGCCCGACTTGAGCGGCTGCGGATTGTCGATCTCGACGGTCTGGTCGCTGAGACGAAAGGCGGTCAGTGGAACCGGCTTGCCGTCGGGCTTCACCAGCGTCAGCACCAGAGGCGAGACCGGCTCGCTGAAGGTCAGCGAGAACTGCGCCGGTCCCTGTGCCAGCACCGCGCCGTCGGCCGGGTCGGTCTTGATCAGCGCGGCATGGGCAAAGGCCTGATCTGACACGGCAAGGCTGGCAAGAAACACGATCACAGCCAACAGGCCGACGGCAAGCCGGCCGGTGCGTTTGCCGGTCATGCAAGCCGTTTGCAGGAGGGAGGTCGTGCTCATGTCACCGCCACGAAAAAAGAGCGGCGCACTCGAAAGAGCGCGCCGCCTGGGAGATCATTTCTTCGGCAGCAGCTTGATGCCGGGTGCCGGGCTTTCCAGTGCGTCTTCATCCTGCCCTGCCGCTGGAATCTCGATCCAGCGATCGGCTGCACCGTCGCATTCCTGCACGACCGGGAAATAGAGTTTTTGGCCGACGGGGAGATCCGCCGTCAGCGTCGCGCGGAAAACGAACTCGTCATAGAATTCATCGGGCAGGTTGCCGCCGCTCCAGTCGACCTCCTTGACCCCATCGGTCACCGCCTGACCGTAGAGCTGGTAGGATTTCTCGTACTTGCCCTTCTTGGTCTGCAGCGTCCAGCCGGGCTTCGGCATCGGCTTGATCGCGATCACCCCTTCCGGAATCTGCACGCGCACGGCGGTCGTCGCCTTGCCGTCGCAGCCATGCGGCACGCGCAAAACGGCCTTGTAGGTCGAGCCGACCGCCGCCTCCTGGGTTTCGAACGTGATATGCGCGAAGGCGGCGCTGGTTCCGAGCGCGAGAAGTGCGCCGGCCGACAAAAGATATTTGTTCATGATGGTCCCTCGGATTTTCAAGATTTGTCGAGCTGGCGCGGTCAATTGGCGTGATCGTCCACGGCGCCGCCGCCCATGCCTTCGACGGCGAAATCGACGCTGACGGCGCCGGCCTTTTCGAAGGTCAGGGTGGCGGAGAACTTTTCGCCCTGTTTGGGTTGCCGCTTCAGGCCCATGAACATCAAATGATAGCCGCCAGGTGCAAGGGCTACCTTGCCGCCGGCCGGAATTTCCAGGCCGCCGGCAACCGGCCGCATGGTCATGACGCCGTCCTTGACGCCCATCTCATGCAGCTCGGCCTTTTCGGAGACATCGGAGGAAATCGACACCAGCCGATCCGGCGCACTGCCCTTGTTGGTGATGGTGAAATAACCGCCGGCCACTTTGGCGCCGGCCGGCGTGGCGCGCGACCAGGGGTGGCCGATCTCAAGATCGCCAACCTTGAACTCATGCGCGAGGACGGACTGGGCGCCTGTGAACAGCAGCGCAAGAGCCAGCACGGCAATGCCGACACGCTCTTCGATGCCGCGTAGAATGCTGCCCGGCTCAGGACGCGCGGCGTCAGGGAAAAAATAGGACATGGTTGCTCCATGAAGTGAAGGTCGCGCCGTTGCCGGTCGCGAGCAGTTAGATCTTTGGATGGGTACGCCCACGAAAGGTTCCGCCGGGCAAACAGGCTCAGGCCGTCAGCGGCGGCGCGCGCGGGTTCGACGGCGAGCGCTCACGCGCAAAGTCGAGATGGATGGCCGCCGGGAAGACAAAGGCGACCGTTTCAAAGGAAAGGCTGCCCGGCGCCAGACCGGCATTGGGCGGCGGCGCAAAGGCCGCCGAAACCATGCTGCAGCCGAGCACGCAGCATGCCGGCAGATGGGACGGCGGCTGGTTGCCGCCCGGAAGCTGGGTTGCGCCTTCATGGGTACAGATGACGTTGCCAAAAGCGTCGAGTTGCGATGCATTGGGACCGGCGCCGAAGGCGAATGCACCAAGCGTCGACTGGAGCAACAGCAGATAGGCCGCGACAAGCGCGACCGGCATGCTCCATCGTCTCCTCGATACGCCCAAAGCCCTGCCTCTTCGCAGCAACCAACCATATCTAGCACGGGGCCGGCGGGTGGAAAATCGCCAAATCGCCGCGGCGGCAACGCGGCAGGCCCAAGGCATGTCGCCCAGAAGTGTATAGCGGTTTTGGGACAACATGCATGAAACAGGGCTCCGAGCCGCGATGCGGCTCAGTGTTTTTGCAGCGACCGGCTCTCCGGGATCGAGGTCAGCAATGTCTGGCGCGCCGACTTCAAATGCTTGCGGCAAGCGGCGTCGACCTTGCCGAGATCGCGTGATTTCAGCGCTTCTATGTAGACCAGATGCTCACCGATCGCGACTTCGTTGCGCTCGCGTTCCTGCGCCTTGTTCCACTGGTAATGGTAGTGGAAGATCATGGCGATGACATCGTAGAAATCGACGATGAAGCGATTGCGCGATGCCCGGTGGATCAGCCGGTGGAAGCGCTCGTCGAGTTCGGAGAACTCGGTGAAGCGGGCGGCTATGTCGTTTGCCAGCTGGCGATGCTCGTCTTCCAGGCGGTCGAGATCGGTCCAGACTGCGCTGTCCTGCGGTAAAGCGGCAAAGGCGGCCGCCGAGCGCAGTTCGAACATCTCGCGGATTTCGGTCAGCTCCAGCGCGAAAGCGCGCGTAAAGCCCTTCAGCACCCAATGACTGTTGCGACGTTTCTCGATCAGGCCGAAGCGGGAGAAGCGGATCAGGAACTCGCGCACGCTGGTGGTGCCGACGCCGATCTCGCGCGCCAGTTCGAGTTCGTTGATCTGCATGCCGGCTTCGGCGCCGCCGGCGAGCAGCCGACGCATGAACGACCGTTCGATGATCTCGGCCAGCGTGTCTGTCTCTTCCTCGGGGAAGAAATCATCGGGAAGCGGTTCGCGCAGCACCGTCTTGGCGCGCTTGTTCCAGGCGATCAGCCCGGTCTCTTCCATGCGCGCGAGAATGGTGCGCACCGTGGTCCGGCTGACGCCAAGCAAGGTGCCCAGTTCCGGCTCCGAAGGCAGGCTGCGCGTTTCGTCGAGCAGCCGCAGGCAGCGGTTGTAGGCATCCTTGTAGACGTTGTTGCTCTTCGACATCCCTGACCCGTTGCACGCCGTCGCTTGCAGCGGACGGTTTGAAGCGCAATATGACGTTCGCATGGCTCTGAGAAGCGAAATTGCTTCCCGGAACAACCCGGAGACATGCGGAACTCCCCACGAAAAAACAATTGACGCAAAACTGTTTTTTCACGATAAAAGACAATATCTCTAAACAGGCGCGTGTCAATCCGCCCCGCGCAACCCAGGATCACCCAGGAAACCGCCCGTGAACGCCTCCAACTGCATTCTTCTGTCCCCCGCCGACAATGTCGCCGTCGCCAACGGCCGCATCGAGATCGGCACCGCGCTGCCGGGCGGTGCCGTCGCCAGTGCGCTGATCGAGCCCGGCCACAAGGTGGCGATCAAGCCGATCGCCGCCGGCGAGGCCGTGGTGAAATACGCCCAGGCGATCGGTCGCGCGACACAGGACATCGCAGCCGGCGAGCACGTGCATTCGCACAATCTGGTTTTCGAATCCGGCCGCTTGCCGGTCGTGCCGCCGAGCGAGGCCGAGCACGCGACGGAGGCCGACCGCGCCCGCACCTTCATGGGCTATCGCCGCGCCGATGGCCGCGCCGGCACGCGCAACTTCATCGGCATCGTCGCCAGCGTCAATTGCTCGGCCACCGTCTGCCATTCCATCGCCGATACCGCCAACCGCACGCTGTTGCCGAAATACCCCGGCATCGACGGCTTCGTGCCGATCGTGCACGGCCAGGGCTGCGGCATGAGCGGCACCGGCGACGGCATGATGGTGCTGCACCGCACGCTTGCCGGCTATGCCCGCCACCCGAATTTCGGCGGCGTGCTGATGGTCGGCCTCGGCTGCGAGGTCAACCAGCTCACCCTCTACGGCCAGAAGGGCGTCGCTGCCGGCAAGCGCCATTTCAACATCCAGGACGCCGGCGGGTCGCGCAAATCGGTGGAAAAAGCGATGGGCGTGCTGGCCGAGATCGCCGAGGAAGTCGGCCAGTTGAAGCGTGAGCCGATCCCGGTCAGCGAGATCGTCGTCGGCCTGCAATGCGGCGGCTCCGACGGCATGTCGGGTAG
>NZ_RZRR01000357.1:0-5234 GCF_003998555.1 Mesorhizobium sp. M7A.F.Ca.CA.002.09.1.1
GTCGGCGATCGCCGCGCCGATCCGCGCCAGGAAGGACGAAAGCACGGCGCCGTCCTCGCCATAGATGTCGGCGTGGTTGTCCTCGGCGGCCCCGGCGCCGGTCGTCCGTTCGTGCTCGCCTTCCACCAGCGCCTCCCGCCACAAGAATCCCGGAAAAGGTGCAAATCAGGTCTAGAGCATCGGACCCAAGGGGGAAACCGGTTTTGGGAGAATCCGACGCTCAAAAAGAAAGTGGCGTAAAGTGCGGGAATATCAACGAAATGCGTCCGGCCCGCAGCGGGCGAGACCGGCACAAATCGGATTCTGGGAAGAGAATGGTGCGGTCGAGAAGACTCGAACTTCCACGGGTTGCCCCACAGCGACCTCAACGCTGCGCGTCTACCAATTCCGCCACGACCGCACGTGGTAGAGCCGGAACCGACCGGCTCGCGGCGTGTAGCAAATCGTTTCCGGTGAAACAAGTGCACGGCAAGCAATAATGTCAGGCGATTGGCATAATGCTCCACAGGGCCCGAACGCAGCGCCGGAACTGGACGTTTGCGCCTGATATCGCCATATGGAAGGCAAGTTGATGTCGCCCAAAGGTGCGAGGCGTTTTTGGGCGCGCCATGGACAAACGAAAAGACGATACGCCATGACCGAACGCAGCCAGATCGCCACATCGTTCCTGCCGCTTCCCGGCTCGGCACCGGTCGAATGGCTGATCGAGCCCGGCCTTACCGCCTATCCCGAGGCACTTGCCTTCATGGAGGCGCGCGCCGAGGCGATCCGCAGCGGCGCTGCCGGCGAAATGGTCTGGTTGGTCGAACACCCGCCGCTCTACACGGCCGGCACCAGCGCCCGTGGCGAGGATCTGATCGACGCCAGCCGTTTCCCGGTTTTCGCGGCAGGACGCGGCGGCGAATACACCTATCATGGGCCGGGCCAGCGGGTCGCTTACGTCATGCTCGACCTGAAGCGGCGGCGCGAGGATGTCCGCGCCTTCGTCGCGGCGCTCGAACAGTGGATCATCGGCACGCTTGCCGCTTTCAATGTGCGGGGCGAGCGCCGCGAGGACCGGGTCGGCGTCTGGGTCGTGCGGCCGGATCGCCCTGCTCTGCCGGACGGCTCGCCGGCGGAGGACAAGATCGCGGCCATAGGCATCCGGCTGCGGCGCTGGGTGAGTTTTCACGGCATCGCCATCAATGTCGAGCCCGATCTCGACCATTTCAGCGGCATCGTGCCTTGCGGCGTGCAGGACCACGGCGTCACCAGCCTCGTCGACCTAGGCCTTCCCCTGACCATGGCCGATCTTGACTTGGCGTTGAAATCCGCCTTCGAGGATGTGTTCGGTCCCGCCACGGCGTTGCCTGTCGAAGCCGAGCGCAAAGCCGG
Organism: Mesorhizobium sp. M7A.F.Ca.CA.002.09.1.1; assembly: GCF_003998555.1. Taxonomy (NCBI): domain Bacteria; kingdom Pseudomonadati; phylum Pseudomonadota; class Alphaproteobacteria; order Hyphomicrobiales; family Phyllobacteriaceae; genus Mesorhizobium; species Mesorhizobium sp. M7A.F.Ca.CA.002.09.1.1. The sequence goes on from NZ_RZRR01000357.1 coordinate 1,375, forward strand.
CTGATCTTCCGGATCCGGTACGGCTCAAATCAGTTGGGCAGAGGCCCACAACACGCCATAGCCATGGATGGCGAACACCGCCAGCAACGCCGCCGCCATGGCCAGCCGGTCGATGGTACGGATCGGCTTCAGCTCGTGACGCGGCTTCACCCCACTGCTCATCGTCAGCAGGCTGAGGAGCGAAAACACCGCTCCCGTCGCGAGCAGGAAGGTGGCGGAAAAGCCGGCCTGCCAACCCACGGCCAGGAAAGCCGAGAGCAGGAAGAAGGAAGCCAGCGCCAGCGCGACCGGTCCCGGACAGATCTGGCGCAGCACCTGGCCGCCGTCGAACTTCCACACCGGCACCAGATTGGCGATGTTGAACAGTGCGGCGAAGCCCGCCAGGGTCGCCAGCAGGGCCGCCGCCAGCCGGTGACCTTCCGCGCCGGCAAAGGTGCTTGCGGCGATGGCGATCGGCACCAGGAAGGCCGAAAAGCCGGCGCCCATCAATGCCACGAAAGCCACTTCGAAACGGCTGTCATAGGGCCGCCCGCCAATGGCAATGCCGCCGAGCAGCGGAATGAAGATCATCCGTGCACGGTTGTGGCCCATCAGCCGGAACGCTGCCATATGGCCAAGCTCATGCAGGGCGACCACCGATGTGAGGATCGCGGCCAGTGCCAGACCGCCGAAGTGAAGGCCGAAGAATGGCCACAGGATCAGCGCCGAAAGCCCGGCAAAGCCGACCTGGCTGAGCGGATGCTCGAACCAGCCGCCCTTGCGATACTTTCCGGTCCGCGCCCAGCGCTGCAGCTTGGAGAGTTCGCGGCGCAGGGCGAAATAGCGGAACACCAGGAAGGCAACGCCACGATAGCGATCGGTCTGGCTGAGCGTCACCCGCGTGCTGTTGCCTTCCGAAACGAGTTCGGCGGTTTCGCGAAAATCCTTCCAGAACGAAGCGTCGAGTGCCGTATCCTCGATGACACGCATCGAGAAGCGGCTGCCTTCGACGACGTCTTCAAACCGCGACTTGCGTTCGATCGGCTTGCCGTCGCGACCTTCCCAGGACAGCGTGATGCGGGCCACGCCCTCGCCGTCCGGGGCCTCGGCGGACAGGATCTCACCGGACCAGCCGGCATCGCTGCCGAGCGGCCACAGCGCCTGCCAGAGGCGCTGCCGATCCATCGCCACCAGACGGGTCAGCCGGACCGTGCGCAAACCAAGCGGCACCGTCATCAACAGAAAGATCAGCCCGAGATTGCTGGCCACCAGAATGGCCGTGACGATGGGCGACACCTGGACGTTGCTCCCTGTCTTGCCGGGGCACTCTAACGTCGCTGCGGCAAGAAAAGCTTAACGGCGGAGCGGTCTTCGACCCCATGGGACCCACGGCGGCGAACGCCGCCAAATCACATGGCTCCAATCCAGATCGCCATGGAGACGAGAAAGGTGCTCATGCAAACCAGTGAGATGACATCCTGAACCAGATCGGTCATAACTCTCTCCTGTTGTTGATATGTTCGTATTTTGTTCTAATTTTGTTTCAAAGTCAACGGACACAATCCGGCCGTGTCCGAATTTCCGGGCGATCAAATCGGCAGGGTTAAGAAAAGGTTGACGGGCGAACGACGGTTGCCCAGCGCCGACCAGGGCACGACGAGACTGGGGTCAGGCCGAGCCGAGAATGGTGGATTTCGAGAACCGGAGCGGAGCGTACTTTTGGGTACGTGAGCACCGTTCTACCGCGACGGGGTAGAACGGGAAGCGCAGGAAGCCGCCTTTCGCAGGCCGGCCTCCCCCAGTATCGCCGTGCCCTAGAGCGGCACCACTTTACCGTCGGCCAACGTGACGCGACGGTCCATGCGCGATGCCAGCTCGTGATTGTGGGTGGCGATCAGCGCCGCGAGGCCCGATTGCTTGACCAGCGCCGCCAGCGCCTCGAACACATAGGACGCGGTGACCGGGTCGAGATTGCCGGTCGGCTCGTCCGCCAGCAGTACCAGCGGCGCATTGGCGACCGCACGCGCAATGGCGACGCGCTGCTGTTCGCCGCCGGAGAGCTCGGACGGCCGGTGCGCCGCGCGTTTGCCGATCTGCATGTAATCGAGCAGCTGCGCCGCGCGCTCGGCCGCGTCCTTGCGGCTGAGCCCCTTGATGAGCTGCGGCATCATTATGTTTTCCAGCGCCGAGAATTCCGGCAGCAGGTGATGGAACTGGTAGACGAAGCCGACATCGTTGCGGCGGATCGCCGTGCGCTCGTCGTCGGACAGCCGCCCGCAGGCGCGGCCGGCCAGGATGACGTCGCCGGCGTCGGGACGCTCCAGCAGGCCGGCGGTGTGCAGCAGCGTCGACTTGCCGGTGCCAGACGGCGCCACCAGCGCCACCATCTCGCCGCGCTTCAGCGAGAAGTCCGCACCATTGAGAATGGTGAGTTTTCGCGGTCCCTGGACGTAGTGCCGCTCGACGCTCTTCAGCTCGATAATGACCTCGGCCACTATTCGTACCTCAAGGCTTCGACCGGATCGAGACGCGCGGCGCGCCATGCCGGAAACACCGTTGCCAGGAAGGACAGGCCGAGCGCCATCAGGACGACATAGGTCGTCTCGCGCGGATCCATCTTCGCCGGCAACTGGCTGAGGAAATAGAGTTCAGGATTGAACAGCACCTTACCGGTCATCCACGAGAAGAACTGGCGGATCGATTCGATGTTGGTGCAGATCAGTACGCCGAGCAGCACACCGGCAAGCGTGCCGGTCACGCCGATCGCCGCACCCGTCATCAGGAAGATGCGCAGGATGGCGCCGCGCGACGCCCCCATGGTGCGCAGGATGGCGATGTCGTGGCCCTTGTCCTTCACCAGCATGATCAGGCCGGAGATGATGTTCAGCGCCGCCACCAGCACGATCAGCGTCAGGATCATGAACATGACGTTGCGTTCGACCTGCAGCGCGGAGAAGAAGGTCTCGTTGCGCTGGCGCCAATCGACCATGTCGATCGGCCGCTGCGCCGCCGCCTCCACTTTCGGTTTCAGCGCATCGACATCGTCTGGATTGTCGACATAAATCTCGATCGTTTGCGCCCGCCCGTCCATGTTGAAATAAAGCTGCGCTTCGGAAAACGGCATGTAGACGATGGACGTGTCATATTCGGACATGCCGACTTCGAAGATCGCCGCGATCTTGTAGCCCTTCATGCGCGGCGTGGTGCCGATCGGCGTCACGTCGCCGTCGGGCGAAATCAAGGTGATGGTATCGCCAAGCGTCAGGCCGAGATTCTCAGCCATGCGCTTGCCGATGGCAACGCCCTCGCCAGAATCGAAATCGGCGATCGAACCCTGCTTGATGTTGCTGGCAACGATGGCGATCTTGCTCAGATCCTCGCCGCGTATGCCGCGAACCAGCGCTCCGGTTCCGCCGCCGACATTGCCTTGCGCAAGCACCTGGCCATCGATCAGCGGGATGGCGTATTTAACGCCTGCTACACCGTTGATGCGGCTGGCGACCTGCGCATAGTCCTCCAGCGGCGAATCGAGCGGCTGCACGATCAGGTGGCCGTTGACGCCGAGGATGCGCGTCAAAAGCTCTGCCCGGAAACCGTTCATCACCGCCATGACCACAATCAGCGTGGCGACGCCCAGCATGATGCCCAGAAACGAGATCGAGGCGATCACCGAGATCACCGTCTCCTTGCGCCGCGAACGCAGATAGCGCCAGGCGACCATGCGCTCGAAGATGGAAAAGGGTCCGGCGCCGACCGATCTTGCCGCCACCGCCTCGCTCATGCGGCGACACCGAAGCGCTTCTTCGCATCCGCGATCGGCAGCGTCTCGCGCTCACCGGTCTTGCGGTTCTTGATCTCGATCTCGCGGGCGGCGACACCTG
>NZ_RZRR01000358.1:0-5224 GCF_003998555.1 Mesorhizobium sp. M7A.F.Ca.CA.002.09.1.1
GCCGGCGTCGAACCCGAACAGCTTCCGGAAACAGTCAAGGCCATCGACTACCGCTCGGTCTACATGCAAGGGCTGATCGACGAGGCGGCGGCCGGCGCGATGGCGCAAGGGGCGGCTTTGCTCGCCTGGCATGCCAGCCATCGCTTCTGCAGCAAATGCGGCACGGAATCGCAGATGCGGGCCGGCGGCTACAAGCGGCATTGCCCGAATTGCGGCACCGAGCATTTTCCGCGCACCGACCCGGTGGCGATCATGCTGACGGCGACGCGGGAGAAGTGCCTGCTCGGACGCGGTCGGCATTTCGCGCCGGGCATGTATTCGGCCCTCGCCGGCTTCATCGAGCCGGGCGAGACGATCGAGGCGGCGGTGCGCCGCGAGACGCTGGAGGAGGCCGGCATCCGGCTTGGCCGCGTCGTCTACCACGCCAGCCAGCCCTGGCCGTTCCCCTATTCGCTGATGATCGGCTGCTTCGGCGAGCCGCTCAATGACGATATCCAGGCCGACCTCAACGAGCTTGAGGACTGCCGCTGGTTTTTTCGCGACGAGGTGCGCCGGATGCTGGAAAGGACGCACCAGGACAATCTGATCACGCCGCCGAAAGGCGCCATTGCGCATCACCTCATCCGCGCCTGGGTCGATTCAGAATGATGGCAGCGAACACCTAAAGACATTGCAGGAGCAGGACATGATCCGTCACACCGTCGTTTTCACGCTGAAGCATCCGCCGCATTCGCTGGAGGAAAAGCGGTTCCTGGTCGACGCCAAGAGGATCCTCACCGCGATCAGGGGCGTCACGCATTTCGAGCAATTGCGGCAGATCAGCCCCAAGAACGACTATCGTTTCGGCTTCTCGATGGAGTTCGCCGACCAGGCCGCCTACACCAGGTACAACGACCATCCAGACCATGTCGCCTTCGTGCGCGACCGCTGGGTGCCGGAGGTCGAGACCTTCATGGAGATCGACTATGTGCCGCTGGGCGCGGTGATCTAGTCCGCAACCTTCCACTGCTCACGCGACTCGCTGGCCGGATAGACGCCGAGAATGCGCACTTCGCGCGAGAAGAAACGAAGCTCGTCCAGCGCCAGCTTGACCAGCGGGTCGTCGGGGTGGCCCTCGATGTCGGCGTAAAACAGCGTCGCCGTGAAAGCGCCCAGCTGGTAGCTCTCCAGCTTGGTCATGTTGATGCCGTTGGTGGCGAAGCCGCCCATGGCCTTGTAGAGCGCGGCCGGCACGTTGCGGACGCGGAAGATGAAGGTCGTCATCATCTTGACGTCGGGCGAAGGACGCTCGGCCCATTGCTTGTTCTTGGTCAGGACGACAAAGCGGGTGACGTTTGAGTCGGTGTCCTCGACGTTTTGCTCGATGATATCGAGCCCGTAGAGGGTCGCGGCCAGGGCCGGCGACAGCGCCGCCATGCTGCGGTCCTTGACCTCGGAGACCATTTTGGCGGCGCCGGCCGTGTCGCCGGCGACGATCGCCTTCCAACCGTTCTTGCGAACGTATTTGCGGCACTGGCCAAGCGCATGGATGTGGCTGTGCACCGTCTTGATCTCGTCGCGCTTGACGCCTGGCAGCACCATCAGCTGGAAATGGATCGGCAGGAAATATTCGCCGACGATGTGCAGCTTCGATTCCGGCAGGAGATGATGGATATCGGCGACGCGCCCGGCAATGGTGTTCTCGATCGGGATCATGGCGAGGTCGGCCTTGTTGGTCTCGACCGCGTTGAAGGCATCCTCGAAGGTCGGGCAGGGCAACGGCTCCATCGAAGGGAACATGTTGCGGCTGGCGGTGTCGGAATTGGCGCCCGGTTCGCCCTGGAAGGATATTCTGTTGGTCTTTTCAGGCATGCCGATATCTCAGGTTGAAAGGATTGTTCTGGCGCGTTCGAGGTCTTCAGGCGTGTCGACGCCGAGCGGCAGCGACTGGACGATCTCGGCGTCGATGCGCATGCCGGCTTCCAGCGCCCGCAACTGTTCCAGCCGCTCGCGCCGTTCGAGCGGCGACGGCTTGAGCGCGACGAAACGCTCGAGTGCTTCGCGGCGATAGGCGTAGAGGCCGACATGATGGTAGAGCGGCCCCTCGCCCCAAGGCGCTGTGGCACGGGTGAAATAGAGCGCCCTCAGCCTGCTGCCGGAAAGCGGCGAGCCGACGATCTTGACGACATTGGGATTGGTCTTTTCCTCATCGCGGACGATCTCGACGCCGAGCGTGGCGATGTCCACCGCACTGTCCTCGAAAGGCCTGAGCGACGCGGCGATGATCCGGGGATCGATGGTCGGCAGGTCGCCCTGCACATTGACGATGGTTTCGACCTTGCGCCCGGGGTCGAGAGCGACCAGCGCCTCGTGGATGCGGTCGGAGCCGGATTCGTGATCCATACGCGTCATCACGGCCTCGAAACCGTGCGCGCGCACCGCTTGCGCCACGCCTTGCGTGTCGGTCGCCACCACCACCCGGCCAAGGCCGGCTTCGGCGGCGCGGCGGGCGACATGGACGATCATCGGGGCGCCGGCGATGTCGGCCAGCGGCTTGCCCGGCAGGCGGGTCGAAGCCATGCGGGCCGGGATCAGGATCAGCGTGGACATTTCGGGTGCAAGGCGTCTCGAAAGAGGACAGGGAAAGTGGCAAAAGGTCTCACTGGAAGCGCCCTTATAGGTGTTGCAACGCCGCAGCAAAAGACCTAGTTTCCGCCCGATTTGACCGCCCTGGCAGGACGGTCACGATACCGACGGACGGAGTGGACGGTTCTGTCCGCCGGAAAAGGGAGCAAGGGGCGTATGGATTCCAACGAAGTCAACAAACTGCTCGCCGGATTGCTCGGAACCGTTTTCGTCGTCTTCTCGGTCGGCATTGTGTCCGATGCGCTGTTTGCGTCGCCGGCGCCGGAAAAGCCTGGTTTCGCCATCGAGGCCGCCGAGCCCGCCGAAGGCGGTCCGGCCGCGCCCGCCGCCGCGGCCAAGCCGATCGCCGATCTGCTGGCGACCGCCAATGTCGAGCAGGGTGCTGCCGTCTTCAAGAAGTGCCAGGCCTGCCATTCCGGCGAAAAGGGCGGCCCCAACAAGGTCGGCCCGGACCTGTGGGACCTCGTCGACCGTCCGGTCGCCGAGCATGAAGGCTTTGCCTATTCGGCCGGCATGAAGGAATTCTCCAAGGGCGGCACCGAGAAGTGGACCTACGACAACATCAACCACTTCATCACCTCGCCGAAGAAATTCGTGAAGGGCACCGCCATGGGCTTCGCCGGCCTGCCCAAGGACGAGGACCGCGCCAACGTCATCGCCTATCTGCGCACGCTGTCCGACAATCCCAAGCCGCTGCCGGCACCCGGTGCCGCCGCCGATGCAGGCGCCAAGCCTGCCGATGCAGCCGCTCCGGCAAAGCCGGCTGAGGGTGCCGCGCCGGCCGCTCCCGCCGCCCCGGCTCCGGCCGCACCGGCACCGGCGCCTGCCCAATAATTTCGATATCATCTCGACGACCTTGAAAAAGCCGGGTTCAGCCCGGCTTTTTTATTGGGAAAACCGCATAGGCGGCGACAAAGCCGCGCATGACGGTTTTCACGAGCGCCAAATCATCTAGATTGCCCATGAACGGGCATCGCGAAGAGGATAGTGCATGACGGTTGGCCGAACGCTTCTCAAGTCGTTGCTGGCGGCAGCCCTTCTGGCGGCGGGATTGCAGGCTGCCCGCGCCGACGAATGGCGCACCACCTCATCGCTGATCGGCGAGTCCAAATACGGCGCCAATTTCCAGCACTACGATTACGTCAATCCGAACGCGCCCAAGGGCGGCACGCTGAACTCGGTGGAACTCGGCACCTTCGACAGCTTCAATCCTTTCATCGCACGCGGCACCCCTGCCGCAGGATTGAACTATCAGGGTGGGCTCCTCTACCAGTCGCTGATGGCGAAATCCCTTGACGAGGGCAGCGTCAACCATCCCGAGATAGCAGACGCCTACAAGTACCCAGCCGATTTTTCATCCGCAACTTATCGGCTCGACCCGCGTGCCAGATGGCATGATGGCCAACCGATCACCGTGGATGACGTGATTTGGTCATTTAACTTTCTCAAAAAGGAAAGTCCGCAGTTCAACCGCTATTTCGCCAACGTCACCGAGGCGGTCGCCGTTTCAGATCGGGAAGTCGAGTTCCGTTTTGATCAGAAGGGTAATCGCGAGTTACCGCTGATCATGGCGGATGTGGTGGTGCTGCCGAAGCACTGGTGGGAAGGCACCGATGCCAACGGCAAGAAGCGCGACATCACCCAGCCAAGCCTTGAAATCCCGCTCGGCTCTGGACCCTACAAGATCGAGAGCTTCAAACCTGGTTCGGAAGTCGTCTGGCGACGCGTTCCGGACTTCTGGGCCGCCGATCTGGCCATCAATGTCGGGCGCAACAACTACGACACCAGACGCTACACCTACATTCTCGATGACAACGCCGCGTGGCAAGCCTTCACCAAAGGCGGATATGAGGACATCCAGGCTGAAAACAGTGCGCGATTATGGATGACGCGCTACAATTTTCCGGCTCTCAAAGCCGGCGATGTCATCAAGCGGGAGTTCAAGGCGACATCACTCGCCTCGATGCAAGGTTTCATGCTGAACACGCGACGGACAAAGTTCCAGGATCGGCGCGTGCGCGAGGCGCTCGGTTACGCCTTCGACTTCGAAACCTTGAACCGCACCCAATCCTTCGGCCTCAACACCCGCTCCAACAGCTATTTCATGGGCAGCGAACTTGCTTCGAGCGGACTGCCGCGGGGCAAAGAATTGGAGATCCTCAATCAATACAAGGGCAAGCTCCCGCCAGAACTGTTTACCCAGGAGTTCAAGCTTCCGGTCTTCGATAGCCCGAAGGCCGAGCGGTCGTACCTGCGCGAAGCGATCGATCTGTTTGCGGCGGCGGGTTGGAAAATCCAGAATGGCCGTATGACCAATGAGAAAAGCGGGGAGCCTTTTACCGTCGAGATTCTGGGCTTCGACCAGGGCGCCGAACAAACGGTCAATCCATTTGTAAATATGCTGGGAAAGATCGGCATCTCGGCTTCGTTCAGGATAGTCGATACCAGCCAGTACATCGCTCGCGTCAACAATTTCGACTACGACGTCATAACCTCTCGGCTGCCGCAGTCGGACTCGCCGGGCAATGAACAACGCGAGTACTGGAGTTCGAAGGCAGCCGATACACCGGGCTCACGAAATTACGCGGGGATCAAGGAC
>NZ_RZRR01000359.1:0-5223 GCF_003998555.1 Mesorhizobium sp. M7A.F.Ca.CA.002.09.1.1
ACAAAGCCGGCGCGATCCTTGTGGTCGACAACACGACCATGACCCCTCTCGGCCAACGACCGCTCGACCACGGCGCCGACATCGTCGTTGCCGCCGACACCAAGGCACCCAATGGCCATTCCGACGTGCTGTTCGGCCATGTCGCCAGTCGCAATGCCGATATCATCGCCGCCGTGACCGGCTGGCGCGAAGTTTCCGGCAGCATTCCCGGTCCGTTCGAAGCCTGGCTGGTGCACCGCGGCCTGGAGACACTGGATGTGCGCTTCGATCGCATGTGTTCCTCGGCGGAAGTCATCGCGCGGCGACTGCAGGGCCACAAGGCAATCAGCGGCCTGCGTTATCCCGGGCTTGAAGGCGACCCGTCGCACAACCTAGCCCGCGCCCAGATGGAGCGCTTCGGCTTTCTCATCTCTTTCGAACTCGCCTCGGAAGACAAAGCCGAGGACTTCATCAACAATTGTGCCCTGATGCAGGCCGCGACATCCTTCGGCGGCGTCCACACCTCCGCCGAGCGGCGCCTGAAGCGAGGCGATGCGGTCTCCGCCGGTTTCGTCCGCCTCTCGGTCGGCTGCGAGCCGGTGGAAGAGCTCTGGAAAGCGATCGAGACGTCGCTGGACGGGATCAGCGGCTCCCGGCTCGGATGAACGGCCGGACAGGCTTGAATCAACAGGCGCGCCCGAGGGCGCAACCTGCTGATTTCAAGAGATTTCTCTTGATATCGGGGGAGAGAAATTGCCAGCTGGCCTGTAAGCCGGGTTCTGTATGGCCCTCGTCCCTTGCGAGGCGAGAACGTGGCGGCCATTCATCTTGGGCGCATGTTGCCATGCGCCTCACGCAACCTACCCGGACGGTGAGCCGGAAACAGCCCTCGAGGGTTTCCCCTCGCACCGTCCCTATTCGGTCTTGCTCCCGGTGGGGTTTACCGTGCCGCTCCTGTTGCCAGTCGCGCGGTGGGCTCTTACCCCACCCTTTCACCCTTGCCCCGAATCCGGCAAGCCGGATCGTGGCGGTTTGCTTTCTGTGGCACTTTCCCTGGGGTCGCCCCCGCCGGCCATTAACCGGCACCGTGTTTCCATGGAGCCCGGACTTTCCTCACCCACGACCTTTCGGCGTTTGCGGGTGCGGCCGCCCAGCCAGCTGGCAGAGCGTATAAAGGGGTTCACGCCCGAAACCGCAAACGAAAAAGCTGACTTATGCGGGCGATCCAAGCGCAGCCATCTGCACCTTGACCTTGCCGCAATAGGCTGCCGACACGGGGTTCATCCGCGTTGCGGCGTGCCCGGCATTGTATTTCAGAATGGTGCCGCAGGTCGTGCCGCCACCGAGGCTCCGTGCCATGGCAAGGTATTTCATGCCGTATTTGATGTTGGTGTCGGGATCGAACAGGCCCTTGGCGGAGCCGCTATAGCCCATCATCCGAGCCGTGGCCGGCTTGATCTGCATCAGGCCGATCTCGCCGGCGCTGCCGACGATGTTGGGCCGGTAGTTGCTCTCGATCTTGATGACCGCCGAGGCGAGCGACACGGGCACGCCTTCGATCGCCGCATAGCGGGCAACGATTGCGGAATACTGGCCGCTGCTCGCCACCGCGGCCGTCGACTCCGCCGCGTTCCTGAGGCCGATCGATGCCGTTCTCGTCATGTCGACGGTCTTGCGGCCGCGCTTCGTCTGCCTTTTGGCGATGGACTTCTTCGGTTTGGACCAGCTTGCCTTTTCCGCTTTGGCGGAAGCCCGCTTCGTCTCCGCTTTGGCGGATGCCTGCTTTGTCGCCTTGGCGTCGTGGCCTGCCTTGCCGCTTTTTGCGGATACCACGGGAAACCCTTGATCGGCCCGCGGGCTGAATGACGCTGCATGCGCCGCACTGAAGGCAAAAGTCATTACGCCGGCAGCAAGAGCTGCCGTTAAAACGGTAAATTTCTGCATGTGATCCTGTTCTGTCTGAACCGCGCGAAGATGTTCACGCAGCAACGCCTAACCAACGTCGGAACAACCCGGGGGGGGCTTGGGGTCCGACATCTACACGTCAGCCGTTTGACGCCCGAATTGGTGTCAAACAAGGCCAGGCAAGTCACTTTGAGTGACAGCCTGTAACTTAAGGATTGGAAAGAATTGCTTGGGAGAGGTCTCCCGGGGATTAGCGCTTCACGGAAGCAAGCAGCCTTTGCAGCGTCCGCAGCGTCGAGCCGTCGGCAACGCCGTCCACCTTGCGCGGCCGGAAATGCCGTTGGAAGGCTTCGACCACCGCCTCCGTCTGCCGGTCGAAAACGCCGGATATTTCAACGCCATAGCCGTAGAGCGCCAGCATCGACTGCAACGCTTCGATATCGCCGCCGGTGTCGCCGGTTGTCAGAGTAGCGCCTCGCCTGACGGGGGCGGCCGTAACGAGATGGCCGACACCGGCCTCGAATAGCGCCCGCCACGGAAACTTCTCGCCGGGATCGATTTTGCGCCCCGGCGCAACATCGGAATGCGCGAGTACCCGCTCGGCGGCGATCGAATGCCGACCGGCGATCCCCCGGCACAGCCCGATCACGGCATCGATCTGCCGCCGGGGAAAACCGGGATAGCCCAGCGAATGCCCCGGATTGACGATCTCGATGCCGACGGAACAGGAATTGATGTCGGCGCATCCGAACCACGAACTCTTGCCGGCGTGCCAGGCGCGGTCGCTTTCCCTGACCATCTGCACGATATGGCCATTCTCGTGGACCAGATAATGCGACGAGACCTCGCTGGCCGGATCGCAAAGCCAGGCCTCGGCCCCGGCGCCGGTCGCCATGCCTGTGTAGTGCAGCACGATCATGTCGGGCCTGGGTGTTGTCTCGCGCCGCGGGCCGAAATTCGGCGATACCCTGACTTCGGCACGTGGCTCGTCGGGCAGAAAGCCGCTCATGCGTGGCGCAGGCCCCGCTCGATCATCTCGTAGGCGGCATTGATCGCCGCCACCCTGGTGGTCGCGATCTTGATGAATTCCTGAGGCAGGCCGCGCGCGATCAGCCGATCCGGATGATTGTCGGAAACCAGCTTGCGATAGCGTTTCCTGACCTCTTCGAACGGCTTGCCGCGCTCGATGCCCAGCACGACATAGGGATCCCCGGCGCCGAGATTGACGTGCCGGGCCATGATGGCTTCGTAATGCGCTTCGTCGATGCGGAAAATCTCGGCGATGCGGTGCAGGAAATGGCCTTCGCGCTCGTGCACCAGCCCGTCGGCCTTGGCAATGTGGAACAGACCGTCGAGTATGTCTTCAAGCATCACGCAGTTGGAATGCCCCGAACCGCACATCTGGGCCATCCGCTCGGCATAGGTTTCGAAACCGGCCACGTCGCGCTGGGCGAGATCGAACAGCCGCGCCACATTGCGCGTCTCCTTCGGCGGCACTTCGAATATCTCCTGGAAGGCGCGCACCTCGTCCTGGGTGACGATGCCATCGGCCTTGGCCATCTTGGCCGACAGCGCGATCATCGCCACCGAAAAGGCGACACGCCGGCGCAAATCCGCATCGCCGGAGAAAACCGTGCGCACAGCCTCGACAACGTCGACGACACCCGACGAGGTTGAGGATGAAACGCGGGTGATGAACTCGCCGAGGCGATCCCAAATCGACATGGCCTGCTTCTTAGAGCCACCGCTCCCTCCTATCAAGCCGGGACAGTGCCGCAGGCTTTGCGCGACAAATCGATCCGGCGCGCGAGAGGGATTGGCCCACGGCGCTCGGACGACATGAGAAAGGCCGGCGCGAGCCGACCTTCCTCATTCATCACAAGAAGTACTGCTTGCTCACTACTGCGCGGGCGCAGGAGCTGGTGTTGCCGGAGCCGGCTCGGCGGGCTTCTCGGGTGTGATGCTCTTCGTGGTCGAATTATCCGTTGCCGGAGGCGTCGCGGCCGGCGGCGTGGCTTCCGGGGTGGCCGGTTTCATCGGTTCCTCGGCGGCCGGCGGGTTGGTGCTCTGGGTGGTGGTGTTGTCCGTACCGCTGTCACTGCAGGCGGCGACGCCAAGCAAAGCCAAACCGGAAACGGACGCGAGAATGAGCTTTTTCATTTGTCTCTCCTTCAACACACGCTCACGTTGCCGTGAGCGGTCGAAGGACAAATGCGTCAGCCGGCCATGAGTTTCGTAACGTTGCGTTTCCGCATGTAACATCGTCTGGTTCATTTGCGATTGCCGCTCAGGCCGTAGCGAACTAACAGCATGTGCCGAAACACCGATCGAACAGAAGAGCGCCAGGGGCTGTCATGACCGAAAAATGGGATTTCTGGATCGACCGCGGCGGCACATTCACCGATATCATCGGCCGAGATCCGGAGGGCGGGCTGCACCCGCGCAAGCTTCTCTCCGAAAATCCCGAAGCCTATAACGATGCCGCCATCCAGGGCATTCGCGACCTTCTTGGCTTGTCGGCCGGCGACACGATCCCGAGCGGCCTGATCGGCGACATCAAGATGGGCACCACGGTCGCCACAAATGCGCTGCTGGAGCGCAAGGGCGACCGCGTGCTTTTGCTCATCACCAAGGGCTTCCGCGATGCGCTGAAGATCGCCTACCAGGCGCGCCCGGACATCTTCGCCAAGGAGATCATCCTTCCCGAACAGCTCTACGAGCGCGTCATCGAAATCAACGAGCGTGTGCGCGCCGATGGCTGCGTCGAACAATTGCTCGATATCGCCGCCTGCCGGCCGGCGATCGAACAGGCCAGGGCCGATGGCATCGATGCGGTCGCCATCGTCTTCATGCACGCCTGGAAATACCCCGAGCACGAGAAGGCGGTGGCGAAAGTCTGCCGCAAACTCGGTTTCAGCCAGGTCTCGGTCAGCCATGAGGTCTCGCCGCTGATCAAGCTGGTCGGCCGCGGCGACACCGCGGTGGTCGACGCCTATTTGTCGCCGATCCTATCGCGCTATGTGCAAAGGGTGGCGGGAGAGTTGGGTGCGGCGCCAAGCTCCCCTCTTGTGGGGGAGAGCGATCGATTCCCCCGCCTGATGTTCATGATGTCGTCGGGCGGTCTCACCGCCGCCGACATGTTCCAGGGCAAGGACGCACTGCTGTCAGGACCAGCCGGCGGTGTCGTCGGCATGGTCGAGACGGCCAGGCTCGCCGGCTTCGACAAGGTCATCGGTTTCGACATGGGCGGCACCTCGACCGACGTCGCTCACTATGACGGCGAATATGAGCGCGCCTTCGACACCGAGGTCGCCGGCGTGCGCATCCGCGCGCCGATGA
>NZ_RZRR01000035.1:0-14934 GCF_003998555.1 Mesorhizobium sp. M7A.F.Ca.CA.002.09.1.1
TCCGCGGCCCAAGGACGAGCCTATGCTTGGTCATGCTATCTGCTCGCGCAAGAGGTCGGCGCTATCCTCGAGCCGATATCCGGCATGTTTTTTCAAGTTCACTTGCGTGAGGACGCTGCCGACGGGTACCGCAAGAGAACCGTTGCCCTGAAGGAGTTCCAGCACCCCGCGAGCGAGGGTACGTGGCGTTTTCCTCCATCGGACGGCAAAAAGCACCGCATCAGCCCATCCAGCCAGAAATTTGGCTTCCGGCCGCCCGAGCGCCGACGGCAGGTTTATGATGACGATGCGATAGGTCAAGTGCAGATCCGCCATCACTTTGCCCCCATCCTCGCAGGACAACACCGCCAGCAGATCGTCCGACGGAGCAGCGGTCATCACGTCGATGCCGATTTCATGCAGACTGGCCACGGCGTTTTCCAGGTTGCTGCGATTGCAGACATAATCAGCGAAGGAATGGCGGCTCTTGCGCTCGCTGAACTGATGCAGGAACTCGAGCGTGAGTTGAACGCCCTTGCGTTCAAGATCGATCAAGAGAACACGACCGCCCATCCGCGTGCCGGCCAGCGCCAGACTCCATGCGAGCTCGGTCCCCCCATCCTCCGGGACGCTGGAGGTGACAAGCGCCGTGTACGACGAACGAGCCCTCAGCGCATTGGGCGCCGCAGCAATCAGCAACGACGTCACGGCGCGGCTATAGGCGGAGCTGCGCTCGCCCAGGACAAGGGTTCGCAGTCGTTTGGCATGCACCCTGCCTGCTTCGGGAATCTGCCCCATACATGGAACCTTGAGCACCGCTTCCGCCTCGGTCTCACCGCGGAAAGTCCGATCGAAGTGATTGCGCATCGTGACGAAAATCGCGCCCAGTATAGCGAACACAATCATCCCGGGCGGAACAAGGAAGATGGCGGGCAAGGTCTGCGGGATGGTCGGCGGCCATGCCGCCGATAGGATGGAAATTCCAGCCGAGGGAACTCCGATACGCCGCGTCAAATCCTGTTGCCGGCCAAGAAGTTCGTTGTATCGCTGGGTCAGCAAACTGACCTGCGGCTCGAGAACCCGCAACCCGGAAAGCCGGCTGGCGGTGTCGGCCATGACCGCATCCAAAATGGCCTTCCGGCTCTCAAGAGTGGCGATCTGGGCACGGAAAATGTTTGCGTCCGCAGCAATCTTGTCGATGCCTTGTTCGACCTTGCTTTCGGTCAGGTTTCTGAGTTCTTGGTCCGCAGGCGCGCGAGCCTGTCGAGCCGCAAGATCGGCAAGTTCAGGCCCGCCAATGGCTTCGGCCACGGAGACGAAAGAAGCCCCCTGCGCTCGAAGCTCCTGAACATGTCGCAGCCGAGTTTCCACAGCGGCGAGATCTGCGTTTGACATCGACAATTGCTGGCTGAGGTCGGCCCGTTCCCTGGCTGCATTGTCCGCCGAGCCTTGGTCGATGGCTCCGTGGCTCAACCGATATTTCTCAAGGCGGTCGGCCGCTGCCTGCAGATCGTTTTGCAGCCTGGGCAGGCTGGTGGTGATCGCATCGAGTTCTTGCTGGTCGGATGCCTGCCTTCTCCTTATCAGATTGTCGACATAGACCTGAGCGAATGTGTTGGCCACGAGCGCCGCCCGCGCGGGACTGTCATCGGCGAAAGCGACGGAGACTACTCTCGATCGCAGCTCCTGCCCGACCCGCATTCCTTGCCGCAAGGCTCTCAATTCAGAGGCATCCTCGGCCTGTGAATCGCTGATTGTTTTGTCCGCTCCTGGCCACAGTCGGTCCAGTAGACCACCGGCAAGCGAGCGTGTCCTCGGGGGAGGGATGGCAGACGGCTCAAGCCGGGAATTCCCGCTAGCGGAATTGTCCTGTCCGGTTTCAGCCGCACCTGTCTTGCGCAGTGCCGCCATGACGCGGCGCAGATGGTCTTGCGACGATAGCATCGTGATGTGGTCATCTATGCTTGAATCGACGAGGTCCTGCGAAGACGGGGCGCCGACGGGCAGTGAACCGCGCGATGGGGCGTCGATGATAAGCTGAGTAGTTGCTTCGTAGAGAACCGGGCGAAGACTTCCCAGCAACCCCGCCAGCAGCCCGCCCAACACAGCGAAGGCAACAATAGACCATTTTCGCCTTGCCAGAATCACGAAGAGTTGGTGCGACGCGGTGGCCGGCTCGACATATTCGCGCAATGACCGCACGTGCACTCTGCCTTCGAGAACCGGTGCTGGTGGTTGATTGATCCGTGGCAGCTGGATCGGGCTGATTGCGGAACCTACCATTTTATACTCCTGCCAGATCGGGTTCATGAATTGGGCCGGTTTCCTGTGCTTGCCGGTTGGCTCGGCTCCGCCAGGCCTGGAACATCAATGCGGACCACAATTCGCGCGAGCGGTTCTGGCCATCAATGTGATCGCGCCAGCAGGCGTCGATCTTCGCAGCGTCCAATACGTCACTGCTTTCTGCTCGCATGTCGGCGAGAAGATCGCTGGCCCAGTTGCGCAGCGGACCCCGCAGCCATGCTGCGATAGGGACATCGAAGCCCTGTTTCGGACGCTCGATCAGGTGCTGCGGGAGATAGCGGCGTAGCAATTGACGAAGGATCCATTTGCCGGCGCCATCACGAACTTTCATGTTGGATGGCAGCCGCCAGGAGAATTCGACAACGCGGTGGTCAAGCAGAGGACACCGGCCCTCAAGGCTGTTGGCCATAGTGGCACGGTCCAGCTTCACCAAGATATCGCCAGGCAAGTACCCCGCCATGTCATCGCACAGAAGACGGGAGAGCAGGTCGTCAAGCGGCGGACCGCCGTGGCCGTAGATTGGTTCGGTGGGCCGCTGACGTCCCAGGTTTTCAGCCTGTGGCCGCGCCAGCCGCTGAAACAATTCGTCTTCATTCGATGCCGTGAGCAGCCGGGCGAGACGTTCCATCCGGTCGCTCCGGATAAAATGCCTCGCGCTCGCAGAGAGTGGCAGTTTGCCGATGACATCGTCGCGTCCGGCGCGTGCGAAAAAACCTGCCCCTGCCGCCAAGGTTCGGCGCAGTTGTCGGGGCAGGCGCAGGTGTCGTTTCAACCGCTCCGCCATGAAGTGGCGGCCGTATCCTGCGAAGCATTCGTCACCGCCGTCGCCCGACAGCGCTACGGTGACGTGCTGACGGGCGAGCCTGGCAACGAGCAAGGTCGGTATCTGCGATTCATCGGCGAAGGGTTCATCCCAGACCTGCGGCAACTCGGGAATGACGTCACGTGCGGCGCTGGGCGAGAGGTGAAGTTCGGAGTGGTCGGTGCCCAGATGACGGGCAACGGCCGCTGCGTATGGAGCTTCATCAAAGCCGCCCTCTGCGAACGAGATCGTGAAACTGCGAACCGGCTTGCAGGATTGAGCCTGCATCAGGGCGATCACGGCTGAGCTGTCGATCCCGCCCGACAGGAAGCCACCCAGAGGGACGTCGGCCATCATGCGTTCCCGCACGGCCAGCCGAAGCCGGTTGTCCAGTTCGTCAACCAGATCTTCGTCGGTGCCGGTAGCGGGGTTCCGTCGCCCATCGGCTGCAACGTCAGCCAGTGACCACCAGCGGTGAACGCGTTGCGAAAGACGGTCCGCGCTGCGGTCTTCGGCACAATTCGCCGCGGTGACGGAAAGGACGGAACCAGGCGGCAGTTTGAACACGCCTCGCCAGATACAGAGATGGTCCGGCACCCATCCCGTTGAAAGCATTGCCGCCGCGGCATCAAGATCAAGGTCGGGAGAGAAGCCCGGAAAGGTGTTGATCGCCTTCAGCTCAGAGGCGAAGACCAATGCGTCTCGGGTCGAAGCAACATAGAGGGGCTTTTTGCCCATCCTGTCACGGGCCAGATAAAGGCTTCTTGTCTTCAGATCCCACAATGCGAACACGAACATTCCGGCAAAGCGTTTGAGGGCGGTTTCAAGCCCCCAATGCTCGATTGCGCTGAGCATCACTTCGGTGTCGCTGGCGCCTTGAAAGGTTTGGCCCGCACCCTCAAGTTCGCGACGTAAATCGCGAAAATTGTATATCTCACCGTTGAAGGTGATCACGTATCGGCCGCTGGCAGAATGCATCGGCTGGTGCCCGGCGGCTGACAGGTCGACAATTGCCAATCGCCTGTGGCCCAATGCGATTCCAGCCTCGCGATCGGCCCAGAGCCCTTCGCCATCCGGGCCCCGGTGACGCAGCGATGCGGTCATCCGCCCGATCGCTTGGAGCGGCTTTATGTCTGTGGCATCGGAAGCCAATAGAATTCCGGCGATCCCACACATTTAGGGCACCCTGGGCTCGGCAAGTTGCCGCCGAAGTGCGGTCGGATTTCCGGCAACGAGGCAGAAAGCCAGCGAAAACCACACGATCGGATGGCGGATGATCAGGTGAGGCATGCTGAAGATTATCGTCGACGCACCGAGCACCAGCAGCGCGTCGAATCCCGCTCGCCAGGCAAGCGACATTGCGGCTCCCACGATCCAGACCAATGCCATCACCGCAAGCAATCCGCCCTGCAGGTAAAGGTCAAGAACGGTATTATGGGCCTCGAAAGGTCGCTGCAGAAATTGACGGTCGGCGACGGGCGGGCGCTCGAGGTGAGGCCCAGGGCCCAATCCCAGCGACCCGGATTTCAACCCCGTTTCCACCGCGTCCTGCCACAGATAGAGCCGGAGTTCGAACGTTTCGAGTGTCGCTTCCCCACCCTGGTCCTTGGTAAGGCTCTTGGCAAAATGGGCGACGCTGGCCTCTTCGGTGAGCGCGTAGGGCGTCATCGCCAGCGCTAAAGGCAAGGAACCCGCCAACAGCACAATTGCTGCCAAGCGGGGCAGGCTGGCGCGACCGCTTGTTGCGATCCATGCACGAAGCCGCAATCCGAGAAAGACGAGGCAGCTCAGGATACTGGTGTAGAGATAGGTGTCGCTCTTCGTCAGCCGGCCGACATAAAAGGTCAGGATCAGGCTGGAGAATGCGAGCAAACGGCGCCATGGGTTGCGGGTGGTCGTGGCAAGGTGCAAAGCCAGGGGGCCAAAAAGCGCGCAATAGAGCGCAAGTTGGTTCGGGTTCTCGGACCAGCCCCGGAATCTGTCCCAGAACCAGGGGTCGACGCCGGGCTGGTGGGCTACCCCAAATGCCAATCCCAGCTGAATTACGAAGCTTCCATTGGCGATGGCGATCACCCACCAGGCACTGCGGCGAAGGTGACGATCGGCGTCGGGCTCCGCGGCCGCCAGGCATGTGAAGCCGGCCAGCAGCATGTAGGCCATCAGGTCATGTACCAGCCCGGTCAAGTAAAGGACGGTGGTCAGGTAGCCGACGATCGTGCCGATTCCCAAAGCCAGCGACAAGATCAGCCAGAAGCTCGCCAGTTGGACAAAAGCGGGTGTGACCTGGAGACGACCCCCGGCGAATATTCGTCCAATCGCCAGAACGATCCAGATCGCGATGAACAATTCGCCATAGCCGAGCGGCAATCCCGGAACGGCCAGTTGCGTCGCGTAGGACATCGCAACTCCCAGGGCGAGCAAGGCGTCCCGGATCATTGACGTGCTCCGCCCCGGTGATCTGCGAGGCTGCCCTCAAGCGCGACAGCAGGGAGCGGTCGCGGAAGCCCCGCGCGGAGTGTGTTTTCGTACAGGTCGCAGTACTGATCGACCACCAACGGCAGGGCAAATCGCTCCCGCACAAGTTCAGCGGAACGGACGCCCATTGCCTTTGCCCCAGCGCGGTCGGACAGCAAGTCTATTGTTCGCGAGGCAAGGGCATCGGCGTCATGCGGTGCAACCAGGTAGCCATTCCACCCGTCTTCGACGACGTCTCTGCAGCCTGGCATCCTGGAAGCCACGATTGGCAGTCCCGAAAGCCCCGCTTCCAGCAACACACGCGGTACTCCTTCGCGATACTGGGTGGGAAAGGCGAATACATCGGCCATGCCGAGGAGATCAGCGACATCGCGTCGTGGACCCAAGGCCAGCACATGAGATGCGTGCCGGTCGATCTCGGACTTGTCGATTGCGAATGAGCCTTCGGATTCTCGCGGGCCGACAAGCACAAATCGTGCTGCTGGTCTTTCGGCCACGACGCGAGGAACCGCCTCGAGGAGGGTTCCCACACCCTTCTGACGGGTCAAGCGGCCGACAAAGATCACCACTTCGGCGGACTGGAGGCCGAGTTCCCTACGCATCTTCGTTGCCGAGGACCCGAGATGGCGCACCGTTGCGAACGCATCGACATCGATTCCGGAACTGCGTATCAGTCGCGAGCTTCCGCGACCGGTCAGCCGAAAGCGCTCGAAGAACAGTTGGTCATCACGATTTTGGAAAACGGTCGCCGCCGTCCACGAAGACGCGAGCCATTGCAGCGCGCAATAGACCGGACGCAGGGCCAAAGCGCGAGGCGCCAGAGATGAGAACGTCCAGCCCAGCCCGTTGATGGTGCGAATAACCGGAACTGTTCCCCGCATGGAAAGGGGCGTCAACAGATTTGGCTTGGTGTCGAAACTCTGGATGATGTCGGGCCGAAGCTCCCGCATCAATCGGCGCATCGTTCCGAGAGCACGCCATTCCCCGCCGCCAGATGCAAACCGGTCGAAGGAGAACCTGTGATGCGAAATGTCATGCCTTAAAAACGGTACGGGAGAACCGCTCGAGACCGCCGTAACGCGAAAGCCTTTCTCTCGCAGCGCGATGAGGAAGGGAACTCTCAAGGCGTGATCCTCGCCTCCCACGCAGACCAGATGTGGGTTCATCTGCCTCTCCCCAGCGCACACGGCGGGCAATCGAGTAACTGACGCTCTCGATGCTGCCACGGCCCGGTTTCATCACCTATGAGCGCATCCCGCCCGAGTGCACGCTATGGGGAGGCCGGGTTCCTGTCCTCGTCCGTTTGAATGACACCATGATGTTTGGAAAGGGGTAGGACCAGTGAGGCGAGATTCCCTCGCGGTGGGGGAGCGCTAATGTCCCTCCTGTCTTGCCGACGCAGTCTCACCGGGACGCCCCCACGGCATTGCCTGAAGTGGGTACGATGAGTGGCTGGAGTAAGGCGTGGCGGACCTGAACTCCGCGGCTCGCTGATGGGCGCGAAGTTCGGACGCTCGGCCCAAACGACTGTCGGCGAGGCACCAAGACCTCGCCGACCTTTAAGGCATTCGTCGCTGGAGCGTCAGGTGACCAGGAAAGACGATGCGGTAATCGACAGATGCGGAGAGAGGCTCGCGAAATGGATCTGGTTTGCGCCTCCGACGCCGTCGCTGTCGAAAGAAAGAGCTCCGGTCGAACTGTTGTAGATAATGTGATCGGAACTGTCATGCGCCGCTTTGCCGGCAAAGAAAGCGTCCGACGAGAGGCCCCCCTGATCGAGACCGGCAAAGATGGAATGGTCGAGGTGGATCTTGTCCTGGGCTTTGTTGAAATCAGTGATCCTGTCGACGTTTCCAGCGCCAAGGGCGGTACTGAACACGAAGGCATCTCTGCCCCCGTGCCCGGTCAACGTATCGGCTCCGCCGCCACCGTCGATCTTGTTGTTACCGGCATTGCCTTGAATGGTCTGTCCGAATTCGTTGCCGGTCAGATTGATGGCGGCCTTGCCGGACGTCTTGGTGGTTGCGAGTTGCTCGATGTGCGAGCCAGCCGAAAGAGCGAAGCTCACCGAGGCAAGAACCTTGTCGAGGCCGCTTCCTCCCTGCTCCACCACCTTGTCGTGGGCATTGTCGACGTAATAGGTGTCATTGCCGCCATAGCCGGTCATCTTGTCGGCGCCACCGCCGCCATTGATCTTGTTGGCACCGCCATTTCCATAGATGGCTTGACCGAATTCGTTGCCGGTCAGGTTAATGGACGCCCTGCCACCGGAATTGGCGGTGGAGAGCTGCTCGACATGTGATCCCGCCGTAAGAGCGTAACTCACCGAGGCCGCGACCTTGTCGAAGCCCCCGTTTGGCGCTTCCATGACCTTGTCATGAGCATTGTTGACGAGATATTTGTCATTGCCCCCGGTTGCGTGGAAAACGTCTGCGCCGCGCGTGCCATGGAAGACATGATCGCTGCCCGACGGGGCCGGCCCGGTGGGAGCAGGGGTGCCGACGTGAGTAGGAGGTGTGGTCGGTGTGCCGACCGGATCACTGACCGGGGGCGTGACAGGATCACTAACCGGGGGCGAGACCGGGGCATGGGTGCCCTCGAGATTGTGCTGGAGGAAAAAGGCTTTCAGTTCCGAGGCGCTTTCAAGCGCGGTGTCGCCATTCTGCGTTCCCCATTTATAGGTATAGTCAAAGGCCGGCGACGGAACCAGTGCGGCCCAACGATCAATCATGGCCTGCTCCTGGGCAGCGGTGGGCATGACAAACTTGCCGCCAGCGCTGGTTTCCCAGTTGCCACCACCGAACGCCTGGTAAAGCGGGACGATCTTGTCAATCGGGATGCCCGCTTCACCGGCAGCCGCAACCATCTTGTCGATATGGGTGTAGTCGGGAGCCGAAGTGTTGTTGATGGGGTAATAGCCGATACCGTAGAAATCGATGCCCGTATTCGCCGGATTGTAAGCGGCGTGGGCCGGGTCGTTCGGGTTCATGTAGCTCGGGGAGCCATCCGTGCCCAAGTTCATCATCGTGATGAAGGTCTTGGCGCCGGGAACATGAGAATGAATCCAGTCGGATTCCGCCTTTAGATTTGCAGCGGTTGCGTAGCTGCCCCACTTGCCTGTCGGATCAGGCTCGTCGCTAAGGTAAAACCCGAACACATTTGGATTACCTATGAAGGGAGTGACTTTATCAATGAAAGACGAAGTTACTCCGTCGTGCTCACCGAGATAAACCAAGCCTTTCATGCCATCCGGCAAGGCATTGACTTGCGAAACGTACTGAACATCAGCCAGATTGAATCCGGCGGTTGCGATCTCGGCGGCTGATCCACCGGACGCGTAGTGGAGTGTCATCCAAAAATCCTTTGGTTGATTCGGTTATGCCCCACGTCTGCTTAGTTGACGGCGCATATTAGGCCCAAATCAAATACGACACCCGCTGGATAGAATCTTTGATCGCCGACAGGATTGCTGCACAGCAGGAGATGTTCCGCTTCGGGTCAACCGAAGTCTTTTAAAACAGTGCCGCAACAACAACATAAGCCCCTCTCATCCGGCTCATTGTTGAGCCGCGTGATTGGGAAATATCCGCCTTTCCCGACCGGGTTATCCCCAACTAGGGGAAAGCCAATTGGGGTGCCTCGGCACATGAACCGAGGCTTGCGCTGACGCCCTCGCGGCTCACCCGCCAACTTGACGGTCGAAAGATCGTGCCGCTTGCGGCGTGAAGCGGCCACCTATCGCTGCTTTAGGAGCACTTTCTGCTTTGATCCTATTTAAAAAATCGATGGCCCAACTCTCGTTTGAAATATGATCCGACCCAGCGCATGGAGAAAAAGTCATCTCTCCAAAATATATGTCACCGTTAATGCTGTACAAATCGACCCTGACAAACTCAACATCCCTAGATATCGTTTCCGCGATCTCGATCATTTTTTCGAGATTTTCCGGCCTTTCTACGTTTTCTGGTAGGTCATAACCATACATGACATCAATCTGCTTAAAATCCGGAAGAGAAAAGACAGCCCTTTTATGATCAACAAATCTACCGACGTCGACCTGAAGATAAATTGCCTTGCCGCGAACGCAAAAGAATTTGTAGTCACTTAATTCACCACCAGTAGAAATGTTGTCTTCGACAATTAATTTCTTTTCCATTTTATAATATTGTGTCTCTCGTCCGATATTAAAGTACGACCTCTTAGAGAAATTTAAGAATTCCTCTAGAGTTTTCCTATTGAGCGGTTTGTCGAGGAATATAATTTTTCCAGAGGAATGGGTCGGCTTCATCACGAAATGACGTCCGAGGAAAGGCTGGATCCAAAGTAAAATGTCATCTGCCGTCGTATTTCTATCTATCTTGAATACAGAGATCGTCTTTGGGATTTTAAGGCCTGCGATTCCACTAGCTATGTACTTAGCATAATGCTTATCAACGCAAATCTTCTCCAGGTATCCCCATCTATTTCGTATCATTCTGTCAAATATAAAATCATTTATCGTAGCCGATTGACTGGAAACCCGTCTTGGGAACCTGTTGTTCCCGTTAAAGAATCCCGCTGCTGCTATGGGGTAGTTCAGAACGTAGAAATTCGGGGTTATCAAGCTGACCCTATATATCGTTTCCCAGACAGCTCTTCTTAATTTCCGATACTTCTTTTCCACGCAACACCCCACTACGCGGATAACGCACGGCTAACGCGGCGTCCGCTCTGATAACGACGATGGCGAAGGCGCGATCCGCCTCCTTGGGCAGGTTGGCAGCCGTCACAGATGGGGCCGGTCGAACCCGTCGGCCAGCGCCCCGAGGTGAACGAGCCCTCCAGTCGCCATCCCTGCGCATGCGTTAAACCACAATACGTCAGGCTCGATCACCGTCCTCCTCCGTTTGAATGACGATCCGGCGTGCCGGCCTGACGGTCGTCAATTTGCCGCCTCTGGAAGTCTGGGAGACTGATGGTCTGCTCGGGTGATTGGTGTATCGGGGCGAGATCAAATACAGAATACAGAACGACAAAAGGTTTGATTGATCTAAGTTGTTGCTCCGCATCAGGTATTTTGTGTCAACGACCGTGGCGTCTTTGAAAGTGTGTGGAAGCAAGGACATAAGCCCCTTTTGCGTGTTCCATTCTGGACTGCGTTACTAGCGTGAATTGCCGTTTTTTGGGGGAGTTATCCCCAGCCTGTGCACGCTGCGGGTCGCGTTTCGTTGGTCCTGCGCCACGAATCCGCTGCATTTTCCTCAAAGTCGACGTATGTAAGCAGAGCGTAATAAGGGGGGCGACGGATAGCGGCTGCTATGCGCACCAAGAAAGGTTTGAGCCATCACAATTTACGGAAGTAACGGCGCGGCAGTGTCGCGCGAACGACCGCTGGTCATGAAAACATCGGGGGCCGGTTCTCCCGAGCTGCGTTCCGCCATTCTCGCCTGCATGCCTGGGCTGCTTGGCGTGGCGCTGTTTTCGGCAGTGATAAACATTCTCGCCCTGACCGGTTCGGTCTATATGTTGCAGATCTACGATCGCGTTCTGCCGTCGCAGAGCGTTCCCACCCTGGTGGGATTCACGATCGGCATGCTGGGCTTGTATGCGGTCTACGGGCTCCTGGATTTCGTGCGGCTTCGCGTGCTGGTCCGCATCGGCAGTCTTCTCTATAGAAATTTGCAGCAAAAGGTGTTCTCCATCTCCCTGTCCTTGCCGCTCAAGGCAGGACGTGATGCGGGCCGCTTGCAGCCTTTGCACGATCTTGACCGACTGCGCGGCTTTCTTTCCGGAACGGGACCGACGGTCATCTTCGACGCTCCGTGGATCCCTTTTTATCTGGTGATCATTTATTTGCTCCATCCTTTGCTCGGCTTGTTGGCAACCGTCGGCGCGATCGCCGTGGTCCTCCTGACGGCGGTTGCGGAAGTCTTTAGCCGTGGTCCGGCCGCGCGCGCCTCCGAAGACTTGTCGTCGCAACGGGCGCTTGCCGACTCCGCCCGGCGCAACGCCGAGGTTGTTCATGCAATGGGGCTTTCTGGTCGACTGGCTCGACGCTGGAGCGACGTCAGCCGCGCATATCTTGGTCAGCAGGAGCGCCTCTCGGATGTCGTCGGTGGCGCCAGTTCCTTCTCGAAGGCGCTTCGCATGGGTCTGCAATCCGGCGTTCTGGGGCTCGGTGCCTACCTGGTCATCGGCGGTGAAGCTTCTCCTGGGGTGATTATCGCATCTTCCATATTGCTCGGCCGGGCCTTGGCCCCAGTTGACGCGGCCATTGCAAACTGGAGAGGTTTTCTATCGACCCGGCGCAGCTATAGCGAACTGGCAGCTGTCATGGCTGCATTTGGCAGTCAGGACGATCCGATGGAATTGCCTCGTCCACAGGCACGATTTGCCGTCGAGCAACTGACAGTCGCGCCGCCCGGCCTGACAAGACCGACCGTTGTAAATGTAAGTTTCCACCTGTCGAGGGGGGCTGGAATGGCCGTCGTCGGCCCGAGCGGCTCCGGCAAGACGACGCTGGCCCGTTCGTTGGTCGGGGTGTGGAAGCCGCTCCATGGCTCGGTGAGATTGGACGGCGCCTCTCTCGATCAATGGAACTCGGAACATCTCGGCGCCCATATCGGCTACATGCCGCAGGATGTGGAGTTGTTTGACGGCACGGTAGCAGACAACATTTCGAGGTTCCGAGGCAAGACGGATCCAAAAGGCGTCCTTGCGGCGGCAAGAGCCGCCGGCGTCGAGAAAATGATCATGCAACTCCCTCAGGGATTTCAGACCCGCATCGGGGAGGGGGGAGCAGCCCTGTCGGCAGGGCAGAGGCAACTCGTGGGTCTCGCCCGAGCCCTTTATGGCGAGCCGTTCCTTGTCGTGCTCGACGAACCGAACTCGAACCTCGACGTGGATGGAGACGCTGCCCTGGCCGGCGCCATACGGGCAGTGCGTCAGCGCGGGGGCATCGTCATTGTCGTTGCGCATCGTCCCTCGGCACTCGCCAACATCGATCAGGTGCTGGTTATGTCGAACGGGACGGTTCATGCCTTTGGCTCGCGCGAGGAGGTCTTGGCGAACGTGCTCCGACCTTCACCGCCTGTTTCACCTCGGCCATCTTCTTTGGCGCCGATACCGGGGGTTGCCGGGCATGCATGAGGCTCTGCTCGAAACATTCGTCACCTTCTCGTCCTATGCCCGGACCCTTCGTGGCAGCAAAGGACCTGCCGTGAGCTCGCCAGATCTGCCGGACGGTATACGGGCCAACCTGATATTCGGCTTGGTGATTACAGGTCTGCTGGTCCTCGGCGGCGGCCTGTGGCTGGGATTGACCAAGATCGCCGGCGCCGTGGTTGCACCGGCCACCGTGGTGGTAGAAAGCAACGTCAAGAAGGTCCAGCATCAAACCGGAGGAACAGTGGGCGGGATCTTCGCGCAGGACGGAGATCATGTGCGAGCCGGCGACGTGCTGGTCAGGCTGGATGACACGCTGACACGCGCGAACCTGCAAATCATCAGCGAGGATCTCGATCGCGCGACCGTTCGCCTCGCCCGGCTGGAGGCCGAGCGCACGGGCTTGGCGGAAATGCAGCTGCCGGTCGGCCTGAAAGCGCGAATGAACCAACCGGAGCTGGCTGCGCTCGTCAACGGCGAACGCGCTCTCTTTGAAACGCGCTCTTCGGCTTTGGCTGGACAGAAGGCACAGCTGAGAAGCCAATCCCAGCAACTTGAACGTCAGATCGACGGTCTTAAAGCGCAACAGAGCGCGGTGGATGAATCGGTTGCCCTGCTGAGCAAGGATTTCGCCGACGTTGATTCCCTCTACGCCAAAAAACTCGTCTCCAAGGAGAGGGTAAGCAACATCAAGTTGGATGCCACCCGGGCCAGGGGAGAATCGGGTCGCCTCGCTGCAGCAGTAGCTGAAGCCCAGGCGCGCATCAGCGAAACGGGGTTGCAGATGCTGCAGCTGGATGACCAAAGGCGCACCGACGTGACGACCGAACTCCGCGAGACCGAAGCCAAACAGACCGAACTCAACGAACGGAGGATTGTGGCGCAGGATGAACTGACCAAGACAACGATCCGCGCGCCACAGTCCGGAACGATACAGGAATCGGCTGTCCATACCGTCGGCGGCGTTATCGCGCCTGGCGAGATGCTTATGACCATCGTACCTGATACCGACGATCTTGTGGTGGACGCGCTGATCCCTCCGTCGCGGGTCGACGATGTCCGGCCTGGGCAGCCGGTATCAATCCGTTTTCCGGCGTTCGACGTGGGAACCACTCCGGTCTGCCAAGGGTCAGTGAAACACATCTCGGCAGATCTGATTAAAGACCCGCAACGTCAGCTTTCCTATTTTTCGGCGCGTATCAAGGTTGAAAGCAAATCGAGCTGCCTGACCGAAGCGAAGGTGCTGAGGCCAGGTATGCCCGCCGAGGTTCATATCCGCACCGACGAACGCAATGTCTGGTCTTATCTGTTGAAACCCTTTGCGGATCAGATGTCCAAAGCGTTTACGCAGTGATGGCGAGGTGGAGGAGGGCGTGACCAATAGGATATCGGGATTTCTGGCGGCCCGACGGCTTTTGGGGGCGGGCGGCCGTCGAGCCTAACCGGCGACGCGGGGATGAAGCGCCTCCGGCTGGAGGAAACATGCGCGTTGTGTGACGCTACCGCATCATTCGAATAGCGAGGCTGGTTTACCGTCCCCAGACAACGGCATTCTCATGCCGTTTGATGATGTGCTTCAGGTTTTCGAAGGCGGTCGTGACGTGGCCGGCGAAGCGCTCTGCCGCCGGTGAGCGTGGTCCGCTGACCCGGCGAAGGATACCGAGTGAGCGGCTGGGCTGCGGGATTTCATAGGGCAGCACCGTAACCCGGCTCTCCTTGCGCTGCGCGAAGACTACGGAGAATGGCAGCACGGCCAACGCATCGGTTTCGGCAAGGAAGTTGATCACGCTCATCAGCGAGCCTCCCGAATAGCGGATGTTCAGGTCCGACATGCCGATGCTCATCAGGATCATCTGCAGGTCCGACATCAGCGGAGAGCCGGGCAGGGGAGCCACCCAGGGAAAGCTGGTCAGGTCATGCGCCCTGAGGCGGCGATTTCGCAGCAGGGGATGATCGGGCCGGCAAGCCACGACATTGCGTCCGGGCAGGATTTCGGTGAATTCGAAGCCGGGACCAAGGTCGAGCACGCCGATCGGCACGATGCCGAGGTCGATCTGGTTGCTGTCCAGCGCCGCGACCATCTCGGGCAGGTTCATGTAGCTCTGCTGAACGGTGACCTCGGGTTCGAGCTTCTGGAATTCTCCGATCATCCGGCTGATCATCGCGTCCATGAAGAACGGCACGCCGCCGACACGGACGACACCTTTGGTGCCTTTCATGAAGCCCTGCAC